>JAUZRN010000030.1 GCA_030950375.1 Rhodothermus sp.
GAAAAGCAAAAAGATCGATGGCGGACGCTGCAGTGCCCAAAAAGTCGTGGGCGCGTCCCACGCTCAAGGAGCTTGGTGCGTTGAAGGCGCTGACGGGTTCAGGATGGGGAAGGCCCCCGCACATTCCACGAGGTTGGGGCCATCACTGGGGCCATCACCATCCCCACCACGGGCCCTGTCCCGCAGGGGGGGATCTCAGTAGGATCTGAAAGAGCCCACGCACGTTTTGTGGAACCTTGTTGTTTCCATATCGTCTGGAGGTTTACTTTGAATAGATCGCATTGCTCGATCTTATGCAGCTAATAGGGTCGTGGCGCCGGAGTCTACAGGAAGTGCAGGTGAAGATAACTTATCTGGTACGGGCGCTGCGACTTATCTGGGAAGCGACAGGTCGTTGGACGCTGCTTTGGTTGCTGTTCCTCCTGGTCAGTGGGGTGCTGCCCGCTGCGCTGGTGTACCTGACGAAGCATCTGGTGGATGCTGTAGCAGCCGCCATTGGCGGTGGACTTTCGTGGGCGACCGTGCAGCCGGTGCTGTGGCCAGCCCTGCTCATGGGGGGGGTACTGCTGCTGTCGCAGGGCCTGAGTGGGTTGACGAACTGGATCCGCACGGCGCAGGCCGAACACGTGCTGGATCATGTGAAAAATCTGATCCACGCCAAAGCGGCTGAGGTCGATCTGGCCTTCTATGACAACCCGGATTACTACGACCACCTGGAGCGGGCCAACAGCGAGGCGGCCAGCCGATCACTCTCGCTGCTGGACAACCTGGGGAGTTTACTCCAGAACGGGGTGACGCTGCTCAGCATTGCCGCCATTCTGGTGCACTACAGCATCTGGTTACCGCTGGCCCTGTTGCTGACCACCCTGCCTGCCCTGTTCGTTGTGGTGCATCATCATCGCCGTGAGCATGCCTGGTGGACCGCGCATACGGTGGATCAGCGCAAAGCCGGATACTTTGATCGTCTGCTGACCATGGCCTTCTTCGCGCCAGAAGTGCGGGTGTTCGATCTGGCCGGCCATTTCCGGCAGCAGTATCAGGAAGTGCGGCGGCGGTTGCGGGAAGGACGGCTGGAGCTGATGCGTCGACAGGCCTGGGCCAGTCTGGGGGCCGGTCTCGTCGGTTTGCTGGCCACAGCGCTGGTAATGGTCTGGATGGTCGCGCGGGCGCTTCGTGGACTGGCCTCGCTGGGCGACCTGGCGCTTTTCTACCAGGCGTTCAACCAGGGACAGGGGCTCATGCGCGCGCTGCTCAGCAGTGCCGGCCAGATGTACGCCAACACGCTCTTTCTGGAACACCTGTTTACGTTTCTGGCACTTCCGTCTGGGTTGCCCGATCCAGAGGATCCGGTGCCGGTGCCACGACGACTGCGGGAAGGCATTCGCTTCGAACAGGTCACCTTTCGCTATCCGGGTAGCAGTCGGCCGGTCCTGCAGCAGCTCGATCTGTTCATTCCGGCCGGTCGCACGATCGCCATCGTGGGGGCGAACGGCGCTGGCAAAAGCACGCTCCTCAAGCTGTTGTGCCGGTTTTACGATCCAGATGAAGGGCGCATCACCATCGACGGGATCGATCTGCGGCGCTTTCGCCGGCGTGAGCTGCTTGATGCCATCACCGTGCTGTTTCAGTTTCCCGTACCCTACCAGGACACGTTGGCCCGTAACATCGCGCTGGGCGATCTCAAGCAGCCGCCGACCCGAGCCGCCATCGAACAGGCCGCCCGGAGCGCGATGGTCGATGAAATCGCCCGAAAGCTTCCCGAAGGGTATGATACGCTGCTGGGTAAGTGGTTTTCAGAAGATGGCGCTGAGTTGAGCGGCGGCGAGTGGCAGCGGGTCTCGCTGGCCCGGGCGTTTTACCGACAGGCGCCCATCGTTGTGCTCGACGAGCCCACCAGCGCCATGGACTCCTGGACGGAAGCCGAGTGGATGGACCGCTTCGGCGACCTGGTGCGCGGCCGTACGGCCCTGATCATCACGCACCGGTTCACCACCGCTATGCGTGCCGATCTGATCTACGTAATGGACGAAGGACGGGTTATCGAACAGGGCACCCATCATCAGCTACTGGCCCTGAACGGCCATTATGCAGCTTCCTGGCGTCGCCAGATGCGCCAGCACCTGGAAGGAGAACCGTCTGACTTTCCAGCTCAAGTTTCCTTGCCGCCGGTCGATAAAAAACGTTAGCTTTCTGTAGTCTGCTATGAGTCTGCTGCATCGAACGGATACGCCTATGGAGCGCACCGCGCTGACCCTTGAAACCGTCGTCGTCGCCTCTCCCGAACAGGTCTCCTCCAGGCTGGGCGAAGAAGTGGTTATTCTGAACCTGCGCAATGGGGTCTACTACGGACTGGATCCGATCGGCACGCGCATCTGGGAGCTCATCCAGGAGCCCCGTTCCGTGCGTCAGGTGTGTGAGGTGCTGCTCGAAGAATATGAGGTCACTTTTGAACAGTGCGCCGAGGATGTCCTGGCGCTTATGCGTGATCTGTATGCCCAGGGCCTGATTGAGACCCCTGAGGATCAGGGCACGTAAACAAGAACCTGTTGAAAATGCCGGTTGCCTGCTTTCAGCCGAACGACATACAGCCCGGCCGGTAGCCTGTCGGGGTGCCAGGTGTACCGGTAAGTGCCCGGCCGTAACGACCCAGTAAGCAGCCGTGCTACTTCCTGGCCCATCAGGTTGTACACCACCAGCCGTACCTCGGCCGCTTCTGCCAGATCGACCTTCAAGGTAACATGGGTGCGAAAGGGATTGGGGTAGGCTGCATGCAGTCGGGTCACGGCTGGCAGCTCGGTTGCAGGTGCTACAGGGGTGGCTCGGTCTGGAATGACAATCATCCGGGCCACTTTGTACAGCGCATTGGGCTGGTACCGGCCACTGTCCAGAAATACGTTGCCCGAAGCGTACTGCACCTCAATTCGTCCGTTGTCCGGACCGATATGCTGGTCCCGATCCCGATCCCACACATGAAACAGAATGGTGTCGCCCGGTGCAAACCCTTCCTTGGTATCGGGCGTGATCAGTGGATCGTCACCCCATAGCGTCAGCACCATTGATTGCTGTCCATCCCACACCGCAGCTCCTGCGCAGATGCCCTCCGGCGTGTAAGCGGCCAGCTCGCTACCCGGGGCAAGGGGAACGCCATCAAGCAGCGGGGGCGTTTCGAGCGGAATCGTCAGCGTTGCATTGTTGTCGGTTCCTCTGGTACATCCAGTAAAAAACTGTTGACCTTTTGCAGGAAATGCTATCAGCAGGCTCATGGGCCATATCCACCGGTACCACAACCCCATCATATCCCTGAACGTGTTGGTGGTAGCTCAAGGAAGCAGGAAGATGGGGGTTCAATTGCGATGCCATCTCCACTACAGGTGATATATTGGACAAACAGACCGATTTTGAAAAAGACAGAAACGTGAAAGCGAAACCAGCGGGTAGAAAAGAAGCAGGTAGCTGTAACTGGTGTCCTGCCCGCTCGTAGGAAAGGACACGGATGTACCAGGTGGTGGAATTCCCATGCAAAAGCGAGGGATAAAGATCGGACTGCTGAGCGGACTCCTCGGGCTGGTTGGCGTCGCACGGGCGGATGGCCTGGTGGAGATCACGGATGTGGTCAAACGGGCTTTCAAGGTCGCACCGGATGGTCGTCTGGAGGTAGAGGTTGACCGGGCCGAGCTGGAGATTCGCGCCACCGAGGAGGCTGCCGTTTACGTCGAAGTCATTCGCACCCTGCAAACCGAACGGCGTGAAGAGGCCCGGCGGTTACTGGAAGCGCACCGGCTTGTCTTTCAACAGGAAGGCCAAACGATTTACATCAAGTCGCAGCTTTCGGAAGACGGAAGCTGGCGTTTCTGGAAGCGCAAACGCACTCGGATCAAAGTGACGATTCGTTTCCGAGTGCCCCGGCGCTTTCACGTGATGTTCACAAACGGAGCGGGCAACGTAGCACTCAGTGATCTGGAAGGCGAGGTTGAAGGAGAAACCGGGGCAGGTAATGTGACGCTGCGCAATCTGCGGGGAAGGGTCCAGATCAACACCGGAGCCGGTAATGTGGAAGTGACCGAACTGGAAGGAAGGTTGGAGGTAAAGACTGGGGCGGGCAACATTACGATCAAGGGATTGCGTGGAAGTGCTGAGGTGGAGACCGGGGCGGGCAACATTACGGCCGAATTTGTGGCCCCTCCTGAACAGGATAGCCGCCTGGAGTCAGGGGCAGGCAATGTAACGGTTTTTGTACCTGTGCAGGCAGGCTTTACGCTGGAGGCTGCTACAGGGATTGGATCGATCAGCACCGATTTCGAGCTGCGCATCGATCGCGATTGGATCGGCGCCAAAGCACGTGGTGTGGTGAACGGGGGAGGGCCTGCGCTTCGCCTGGAGGCGGGGCTGGGGAACGTGTCGATCCGTCGGTTGCCGAGCTCCTGAAGTTGCTGCAACGTCTCCTGGGTTTCTGTCTCTTTTTGCGGAAGCTGAAACAAGGCGGGGCCCCCCTCGTTGGAGCGACGGCGTTGATATCGGAGAGCGGCCCATGAACGCCGGGAGCGGGCAACGTTCAGCGTATTATGTAGACACCCCGCGCGGGTTGTTTACCGCGGCCGGTCACTGGTTCCGCACTACTGAGACGTTGTTGCGATCCTATGCCGGGCCCCTCCTGGAAAAAGAACCGCTGGATCGACTGCTGCGCCAGGCCGATACGTGGCTGCGGCTCCCCGCCGCGTTGATGCTCTGGACGCTTTTGCCTTTGCTATGGATGTGGGAGCCGGTAAGAGCCGTTGGTACGACACTGGGATTGTATCTGCTGAGTAATCTGCTGTTGCCCCTGTTGATTCTACGGCCGCTGACTCCGATACTGACAGGACTGGCGCACCCCTGGCTCCAGGGCGCGGCTTATGTGGTGGGGTTGACGGGCCTGGCCTGGCAGGAAAACTTTTCGACTGTCTGGATAGGGCTGGGCGTGTTTGTACTGGTGCGGTGGGGCGTGCTCGACCGTTTGCTGCGGCCGCTGCTGGATCGGCTGAGTACGACGCTGTATCGTCTGCCCCTGTCCGATCAGGTGTTGCGGTCGCTGATCCTTCGGGCAGCCCTGGCGCATCGCATTCCGCTTCCCGCGCTGCAGGCGATGGAGCAGGAAGTGCTGCGGCGCCTGCGCCAGCTTCCCTGGAACCGAAACTGACTGGAGGTATGGCTGCAACTACGCTGTATCTGGTACGGCATGGCGAGACGGACTACAACCGGCATAACATTGTGCAGGGACGGGGGGTAGATGCCCCGCTGAACGAACAGGGCCGGCGCCAGGCGAAAGCGCTGGCGCGGCGCTTTGCGTCGGTGCCGCTGGAGGCCATTTATACAAGTCCGCTGCAACGCGCCGTGGCCACGGCCGAGGCTGTGCGCCTGTATCATCCCGAGGTGCCCCTCTATCGGATGGTCGATCTGGAAGAGATGGACTGGGGCCACCTGGAAGGCAAGCCTTATGCGCCGCCCTATGATGCGCAGATTCGTGCTGTCTATGAACGCTGGCGAGCCGGTGAGTACGCGTATCCAGTGCCCGGAGGCGAATCCATTCTGGATGTGCAACGTCGGGCATTGCGGGCGCTGGAGACCATCCTGATGCAGCACGAAGGCAAGACGGTGCTGGTGGTAACACACGGACGCTTTCTCCGCGTGCTACTGGCTTCTGTGCTGCCCGAGTATGGACTGGCGCGTATGGAGGCGCTGCCGCATACCAACACGGCCGTCAACCACCTGGTATACGAACAGGGTCGCTTTCGGGCGCTTCGGCTGAATTGTACGGCCCATCTGGAGCAAGTCGCAGCAGCCGACGCATTCAGGACGGGGGTGGCGGCATGAAGCGGTTGGAGCCATCGGCGGCAGAGGGTACCATGCCGGTGTGTGCACCGGAGGAGCTACCCCGCGTGCTGGGCCGCCGCATCCAGCAGGTGCTCCGCGCAGCGGACGACGACCGCATCGTATGTCTGCGCTGTCGGATTCCACCGATTGACTTGCTGGCCTGGCTGGCTGCGCAGCCAGCACCTGTCAAATTTTACTGGGCCGATCGCTCGGGTACTGAGGCTGTAGCTGCCCTGGACATGGTGCTACAGTATGCCCTCGAGGCCATGCTTGCCCACGAAGCCCTGCAGCCCCTGGAGGCCCGACTGCAGCAGGCCGCGCCTGAGGTTCGGTTTTACGGAGGAGGACGCTTCGATGGATGGGCGGCGACGGCTTCGTACTGGCAGCCGTTTGGCGTCGGGCGCTTCTGGCTGCCGCGTTTTGAAGTCCGCCAGAATGCGTCGCGCTACTGGCTGATCTGTAATCTGATCCCTGCGCTGGATCGGGCGCATGAAACGTCAATCATAGAAGCGCTGGCTGCGCTACGATGGCCCGAGGTGCCGCTGACCTCGGAGCTACCGCTGCCGATAGATCGCCGCGACACCCCGGACCAGACAGGCTGGATACACAACGTCAGGCGAGCGCTGGAAGCCTTCCGGCAGGGGCAGATGGAGAAGGTGGTGCTGGCCCGGCAGGTGCGGTACGCGTTCGGAGAGCCGCTGGACGGGTTGGCCCTGCTGCAACGGCTGCAGGAGGCGACGCCGGGCTGTTTCCATTTTTATTATCAGCCTCAGCCGGGTACAGCTTTTCTGGGTGCTTCGCCAGAACGGCTGTTCCGGCGTGCCGATGGCTACGTATGGAGCGAGGCGGTTGCCGGCACCCGGCCGCGTGGTCAGACAGAGGCGGACGATGCTCGCCTGGCTGCGGAACTGCTGCAAAGCGAAAAGGATCGACGTGAGCAGTATTACGTGCAGCAGAGCATTATTGAGGAACTGCGTCCGCTATGTGAAACGCTGGAGGCCGATGCCCAGCTCTCTGAAATGACGCTGGCCCGCGGCCGGCACCTGTACACGGGTATCCGAGGACGCCTGCGTGCAGACGTGTCCACGGGTGCGTTATTGGAAGCGTTGCATCCCACGCCGGCTGTCGGGGGCTATCCGCGTGCGGTCGCCATGGAGGCTATCCGTGCCTGGGAGCCCTTCGACCGTGGCTGGTACACCGGTCCCATCGGCTGGATGAGTAGCCGGGCGGCCGAGTTTGCCGTGGCCATCCGCTGTGGGCTGGTAGCGAAGCATTACCTGTATCTTTACTCAGGTGCCGGCCTGGTGGAAGGCTCGGTGCCCGAACAGGAATGGGAGGAGATCGAGCACAAGATCAGTGACTTTGTGAACGTGCTGGGCCTTGAGCTTCGACGTTTGTAAGCAACAGGAGTGGGCTGATCGACTCATCGACGAGCTGGTGCGTTGTGGGGTGACATGCTTCTGCATCGCCCCTGGCTCGCGGTCCACGCCGCTGGTGGCAGCCGTCGCCCGTCATCCGGCAGCCCAGGCTCTTGTCCATTATGATGAACGTGGAACGGCCTTCTGGGCCCTGGGCTATGGTCGGGCTACTGGACGCCCGGCCGCCTGGATCACCACGTCCGGCACGGCCGTCGCCAATGGATTGCCGGCCGTCGTCGAAGCCAGTCAGGATGAAATCCCCCTCCTGCTCCTTACGGCCGATCGACCGCCGGAGCTGCGCGACACCGGTGCCAATCAGACCATCGACCAGGTGAAGCTCTTCGGCGCCTACGTGCGCTGGCAGTTCGAATTGCCTGTGCCCGATTCTGACCTGGATCCGGCCCTGGTGCACACGACAGTGAACCAGGCCGTCTATCGCAGCCTGCGGCCACCGGCGGGTCCTGTCCACCTGAACTGTCCATTCCGGGAGCCGCTGGTGCCCGAGCCCGACGAGCTTACCACCCTCAGGGCATCCGACAGGCCCTATACGCGCTATGCGGCGCCTGTCATGGTACCGGATCCAGCCGCTCTCGCCGACCTGGCGGCTCTGCTACGCACCGTGGCCCGCGGAATTGTGATTGCAGGACGCCTGCGCACGGCGGAAGCAGTTGCCGCCGCGGCAAAGCTGGCCGCGCATCTGGGCTGGCCTCTGTTGCCCGACGTGACCTCCGGACTGCGGCTGGGGGCCGGGCGGTTTCCGCAGGTGCCGTTTGCCGAACTGCTCCTGACCGATCCGGAACAGGCAGCCCGTACGCTGCGACCGGAAGCCGTACTGCATCTGGGGGGACGCTTCGTCTCCAAACGCCTGTTGCAGTTCGTGAAGGCCAGCCAGCTTCGCTGCTATGCCCACGTGCATGATAGCCCGATCCGGCTCGACCCGGAGCACCGGGTAACGTTTCGGCTGGAGGCCGACGTTGCCCGTGCCTGCACGGCCCTGACCGAGACGTTGCCGGCTGCAGACAGGCCGTCTGCATGGAGTCAGCACTGGCAGCAGGCCAACGAAGCCGCTCGCAGACGCCTGCAGCAGCTGTTCCAGCACGGAGAGCTGGCCGAACCAGATGTTGCCTGGCATCTGACCCGCTGGCTGCCTCCAACGCACGGACTGGTGCTGGCCAGTAGTCTGCCCGTACGGCTTGTGCAGACCTGGGCGGCGCCTGACGGCGCACAACCACCGGTAGCCGCCAACCGGGGGGCCAGCGGAATCGATGGCACGGTAGCCACGACAGCCGGCTTTGCCACGGGACTGGAACGTCCGGTAACCCTGCTGATCGGTGATCTGGCGCTACTGCATGATCTGAACAGCCTGGCGCTGCTGCGCGATCGGCCCGTCGTGGCCGTGGTGCTGAACAACGACGGCGGCGGCATTTTTTCTTTTCTACCCGTTGCGCGCCATACGGAAATGTTCGAGCCGTTTTTCGGAACGCCGCACAGGTTGCGGTTTGCGCACGCAGCTCATCTGTTCGGGTTGGCCTACGAGGCCCCTCGAACGCTTCAAGAACTGGAGCAGGCCTATCGCGAAGCCACCCGCCGTGCTACGGCTACGCTGATTGAGGTGCGTACTGAGCGTACCCGGACCTATACCCGCTGGCAGGAGCTGGAGGCAGCACTGGCCGACGTTCGCGAAGCCTTCTACGAGCCGCTCAGCTCCTGATAGACTGCCCGGATGGCATTGGGAATGCCCTGCGGCCAGCTTTCCACATAGTGCTCCGGAAACTCCGGCAACCGATCGACTACCAGCTCGTCAATGGATTTGCCCGCCTTGATCCCGGCATCCACATAGCGCCGCAATCCTTCCAGAAAATCACGCATCACCAGCAAATCGGCACGCCCCCCGACCACCCCATACTTCGGATGACCATGGCCGAAAATGAACTGGGTCTCGTCGTCGTAGGTGGCGTGCAGACGCTCCAGCGCCGCGATCCAGCCTTCGGTCGTCGCACCGCCTGGCAGATCAATGAAGCAGGGCATCCGATTGAAGACCAGGTCGCCCACGTGTACGATGTTGGCTTTTTCAAAGTGAATGATCGCATCGCCACCGGTATGGGCCGGACCATAGTAGATGATGTGCACGCGTTCGTCGCCAGCCTCAAGCGTGAGCGCATCGTCGAACGTGCGGCTGGCATAGACCTGCCGGTCGAGCGTGCCTTGTTGCTCGGCAGCGCGTCGTTGCAGTACGGGCACATTGCGATGGGCGATAATCTGGCGGGCGTGCGATTTCAGCGCGACGTTGCCGGCTGTGTGGTCCCGATGGTGATGCGTGTTGATGAGCGCGTCGATCATGCGGTCGGTGCGTTGCTGCAGGCCTTCCCAGCACTGCGTGGCCGTCTCGGGAAACTGCGCATCGACCACAATCAGCGCTGCTTCCGTAGCCAGCCAGCCGATTGTGCCACCCCGTCCGAGGAAGAGGCCGACGTTACGACGTAGGGGACGAAACGACGATGCCTGCAGGCGAATGCCTCGGGGAGAGAGCAAGGGTAGTAGCGTGGCGGCGAGCGTCTGTTGCAAAAAAGTGCGTCGGTTCATAGGGCGCTCCTCCAGTTTAGGTGCAGCGCTACGGTTCAGGTACCACAGCGTACGTAACGCTTGCATGACAGCAAATCTTTTTGTAAATGTACGAAAAATGGGTATGGGCGTGAAAGGAGGTGAAGCAAGCCCTGTCCGCAGCGAAACCAAAACAATGCGCGCATGGCACGATTGGAATTGCTGGTCAACGGGCATCGACACACGGTTGAGGTGCCGCCCGACATGCCGTTGCTCTGGGTGTTGCGGGATGTGCTGGGGTTGAAGGGGACCAAATACGGTTGTGGGAAGGCGCTCTGTGGAGTCTGTACGGTGCATCTGAACGGCACCCCGGTGCGCTCGTGCGTGCTGCCGGTTTCGGCCGTAGTTGGTCAGCCCATTACTACGATTGAAGGGTTGGATCCGCAGGGAGACCATCCGCTGCAGCGGGCCTGGCGTGAGCTCAATGTGCCGCAATGTGGCTACTGCCAGGCCGGCCAGCTCATGACGGCCGCTGCGCTACTGCAGCAGAACCCGAATCCTACCGACGAAGACATCATCGCCGCCATGGCCGGTAATCTGTGCCGGTGCGGTACCTACTACCGTATTCGTCAGGCGATTCATCGGGCCGCAGAAATTATGCGGCAGGAGGGGACGCAATGAACGGCTATGAATGGATGCAGGAGCGCCTGGAAGCTCGCCGTAATCCGGCGATGCTCAGCCGGCGGACCTTTTTGCAGGTGAGTGTCGCCGCTACGGGTGGGCTGCTCGTCAGTGGACTGGTCCCCAGCCTTGGGAAGGCAGTGGCCGAAGAGTCGGTAGCGCTGAACCCCTATGTACAGATCGACCCGGATGGTACGGTCCGCATCTATGTCCCGAAGTCCGAGATGGGACAGGGAGTACGCACGGCGCTCTCCATGCTGGTGGCTGAGGAGCTGGATGTTGACTGGGAGCAGGTGCGTGTGATGCAGGCGCCGCTTGATCCGAAGTACGGTAACCAGGGAACAGGGGGGAGCAGTAGCGTTCGCACCCGCTGGCAGGAACTCCGGGAAGCCGGAGCGATAGCGCGAGCCCTGCTCGTCGAAGCGGCTGCCCGACGCTGGGGCGTTGCATCCTCCCGCTGCCGCACGGATAAGGGGCAGGTGCTCCACCCGAACGGACATGACACCCTGAGCTATGGCGAGCTGGCGGCCGAAGCGGCCCGGCTGGAGCCACCGGCTTCGGTGCGCCTGAAGGATCCGGCCGATTTTCGGCTGATCGGCCACCCCCGAAGCAGCGTGGACATCCCCGACATCGTCACGGGAAGGGCCACCTATGGCATTGACGTGCGCGTGCCGGGCATGCTGGTGGCCAGTGTAGCGCGGTGTCCATACGTAGCCGGTCGGCTGATCCGGTATGACGATACGGCCGCCCGTCAGATCCCTGGCGTGCGTGCGGTGGTTGAGGTGCCGGCCATCGGCGACGACGTACATGTGCGGCCGGGAGTAGCGGTGGTGGCCGAACATACCTGGGCGGCGATGAAAGGGCGGCAGGCGCTCCGGATCGAATGGGAGGCTGGCGATACCGATCGACATCGCTCAGCGGTTTACCTGGAGCAGATGCAGGCGCTTATTGCCGAGCCAGGACAGGTGGTGCGTGAACGGGGTTCGGTGGAGAAGGCCCTGACGCAGACAGACCGTCGTCTTGAAGCCACCTATGTGCTTCCCTTTCTGGCGCACGCCCCCATGGAACCCATGAACGCAACCGCACACGTCGAAGGCAATCGATGCACGATCTGGGCACCTGTGCAGATTCCCGCCTGGGTCGCCAGCGCTACAGCCCGTGCCCTGGGCATTCCTGAGCGGAACGTGCGTGTCTTTATCACGCTACTGGGAGGCGGCTTCGGACGGCGACTGAATCCGGACTATGCGGTCGAGGCCGCGCTGATCTCAAAGGCCGTAGGCGCCCCCGTGCAGGTGGTCTGGACGCGCGAAGATGACCTGCAGTTTGATTTTTACCGCCCCATGGCCGTGCATCGCCTTCAGGCTGCACTGGACGCTAATGGGCGGCCGCTGGCCTGGTATCACCGCCTGGTTTCCACGTCGATCCGCGCCACGCTGCAGGGACCCGATGCGCCCGAGCAGCACCGCTCCGAAGTGGGTGGGGCCGATCTGCTGCCGTATCGCGTACCCAACTGGCGGCTGGAGTACCGGCCGTTCCAGAGTCCCCTACCCCGTGGATGGTGGCGGTCGGTCGATCATACGCATACGGCTTTCGCCGTCGAGAGCTTCATCGATGAACTGGCAGCCGCTGCCGGGCGCGATCCGCTGGCGTATCGCCTGGAACTGTTCGATATGGAAGCGCGCACCGACGGGCCGTATGGCTACGATCCGGTTCGGCTGCGGCGTGTGCTGGAGCTGGCGGCCGAAAAGGCTGCCTGGGGCCGAGCGCTCCCGGAAGGTCACGCGCTGGGTATCGCCTGCCACTGGTCGTTTGCCAGCTATGCCGCCGAAGTAATCGAAGTGTCCGTGGACAACAACGGCCAGGTGCACGTGCATCGGGTGGTGGCCGTGCTGGATTGCGGCCGTGTCGTCAATCCGAGCGGGGCCGAGGCCCAGGTGATCAGTGGCGTGCTCGATGGCCTGTGGACGGCGCTCAAGGCCGAGATTGTGCTGGAAAACGGTCGCGTTGCCACGACCAACTTCGACACCTACCCGTTGCTCCGTCAGAACGAGCTCCCACCAGCCATCACCGTCCATTTTGTGCAGAGCGAAGCCGCCCCCACCGGCCTGGGCGAGCCCCCGGTGCCACCCGTAGCGCCCGCGCTGGCCAATGCGATCTATGCAGCTACAGGCCACCGCATTCGACAACTTCCTATCCGGGCCGAGATGCTGCGCGGATAAGGACACTCAAAAGTCGCCCTCACGAGCATAAGGATAGCTCCACAGTACCACCTGCAACGTGACCGCCTTGAACCAGGCCTGGTGCATTTTTTCTACCTCCTCCGGCGGATGCCCCTTGCGCGCCAGAAAATCGCGTATGGTCAAAGTGATAGGTACAATGAAGGCAATCAGATAACGCAAGGGCACATGAGGAGGCGCGGTCACGCCATCGGTCTGGTTTTTCTTGGTGCGATGATGCCGGAGACCGATTTCCATCTGGTAGTTGAGCCAGTCCTGATCGTACGGACGCCGGCAGGTATCCAGGATCCATTGACCAAAGCGAGCCCGCACGCGCTCCAGGTACTCCTGAATGGGACGACCCTCAGGATCCTGAAAGTAATAGATCAGATGCGGATGACTCCCCACAAAACTGTACCATAGATCCAGCACCGCCTCAATCTGGTCTTCCAGCACGTCACCGGCCATACGCAGATAATGGACGTCTTCGTCGGTAAAGAGTACGGTCTGTTTTAGCTGGGCGAATGCTTCCATCGAAAGCGGCGAACGGGCCACGTCAGGCTGGCCGTAGGTGTAACCGGGAATTGTTTGCGTTGTCATGGCTGCGTGGTCGTTGGGTGAAACTTGCTATCAAAAAGCTAAAAGCTTATCTTCGATAAGTAAAATATTTTAAATTTCTAACTACGATAATATTTGCTTATGGAACTGCGAGCATTGCGCTACCTGCTGGCCGTGGCCGAGGCAGGAAACTTCACGCGGGCGGCCGAGCGCTGTTTCGTTTCGCAGCCAGCCCTTTCGCAGCAGATTCGCAAGCTGGAGGAGGAGCTGGGTGAGGTGCTGGTGGATCGGTCGTTGACTCCGGTTCGGTTGACAGCGGCCGGTGAGGTAGTAGTAGCTCATGCGCGGCGCATGCTGGCCGAGCTGGCGGCCATGCGCGTAGCGTTGGACGAGCTACAGGGGCTTCGGCGTGGACATCTGATCATTGGGGCTGTCCAGACAGTGCGAACGTACCTGATGCCTTATGCAGTGACCACGTTCGCCCGCACCTATCCCGACGTGCGACTGCAGGTGCTGGAGCTGCCGGCCGATGAAGTGGAAGCCGGGGTGCTGGAAGGTCGCTTTCACCTGGGTTTAAGCTTTGTGCCGACCGTACAGGAAGGGCTGGACACCGAACCGTTGTTTACAGAGGAGCTGGTATTGATTGTACCGCCGGATCATGCGCTGGCGGGCCAGCAGGTGGTGCCGCTGGAAGTGCTGGCACAGACCCCGTTGGCCCTGTTGCCGGCCATGTATTGTACCCGACGGTTATGGGATCGGTGGGTTCGAGCGGTGGGTTTGCATCCCAGGATCCGTCTGGAGATGAACACCATTGAAGGCCTGCTGCATGCGGTTCGGATGCTGGGCATGGCGACGGTGTTGCCCGCCTTGACGTTGCATCTCGAAATCGCGCATGATTTGCGGGCGGTGCGGCTTCCGAGGCCACCGTGTCGTACAGTGGGGATTATCTATCGCCAAGGTGCCTACCGCTGTCTGGCAGCGCGCACCTTTGCGGAGGTGTTGCGGTCCTGGCGTAGAACGGTGCGGAACGGACAGGCGGCTGCTGCGTGAAGGAGGCCGTCCCCGTAGAGCAGGAACGCAACGACACCATGGCGGACGGATTCGGTTCGACGACCTCGGTACCGGCCCTGCCGCGCTGGCGCGTCTGGGTGCTGGCGGCGCGTCCCAAAACGCTGACGGCAGCCCTCGCCCCTGTGCTTATGGGTACGGCTCTGGCCTGGGCCGATGGTGGTTTCCACTTGCCCTCGGCGTTGCTGGCCCTGGTCGGTGCTTTGCTGATTCAGATTGGGACAAACTTCGCTAACGATTATGCCGACTACCTGAAGGGCGCTGATACGGCTACCCGTAAAGGACCCCTTCGGGTTACGGCAGCGGGCCTGGTAACACCGGACGCCATGCGGCGGGCCACGACGCTGGTGTTTGCGCTGGCCATCGTGGCCGGACTTTACCTGATCTGGCGGGGAGGCTGGCCGGTGCTGGTTATTGGGTTGCTTTCGATCCTCTTTGGCATCCTGTACACGAGCAGTCGGTACGCGCTGGCCTATCTGGGACTGGGAGAGCTCTTCGTGCTCATCTTCTTCGGACCGGTGGCCGTAGGCGGCACCTACTACGTACAGACGCTCACCATCACGCCAGAAGTGCTTCTGATGGGGTTGGCGCCGGGGCTTATTTCGACGGGCATCTTGCTGGTGAACAACGTGCGGGACATTGAAGAAGATCGGCAGGCCGGTAAGCGAACGCCTGTGGTGCGCTTCGGACGAACCTTCGGAGTTGTGCTGTATGCCTTCTGCCTGCTGGGAGCCCTGTGGCTGCCGGTTATCTGGTATCTGCTGACCTACCGGCATGGTGGCGCACTGGCTGTCCTGGCGTTGCTACCAGCCAGCGTGCGTGCCATCTGGACGCTGGCGCGGGAGCGAGAAGGGCCCGTGTTGAATGCGTTGCTGGCGGCCACCGGACGCCTGCTGCTGCTGTACAGCCTGCTGTTCTCAGTGGGATGGATACTGACCTGAGGCGACGATGCCTGAAGTTACCTGGCGACTGTTTCGCTTTCGGCTGCCACTGACGCGGCCACTTCCGTCGGGGGCAGTAGTACGGCAGGGATGGCTGGTGCAGGTCCAGGGTGAGGAGGCTGTGGGATGGGGGGAGGTGGCCCCCCTGCCAGGATTCAGCAGGGAGACCCCGGAAGCAGCTATACGCGCCCTGCAGGACTGGCTGCCGCGGCTGTCTTTACTGCCAGCGACTGCTACATTTATGGAATATGGGGAGGCGCTGGTGCCGATGCTTGCCGGAGCGCCAGCTTCGGTGCGATGGGGACTGGAGCTGGCACTTGCCCAGTGGCAGGCGACCCGTCAGGGCCGGCGACTCGATACCTGGCTGGCGTCCGATCCACTGACAGTGGTAGCGATGAACGCACTGGTAGCGGCACAAGGGCAGGAGGACGTTGCGCAACTGGCGGCAATTCGAGCAGCCGGATACCGGACAGTCAAGCTCAAAGTAGGTGAATATGTTTGGGAGGAAGCAGTGCGGTGGGTGCGGCGGTTCCGGGAGATACTGGGTCCTGAAGTGACGCTGCGCGTGGATGCCAACCGGGCCTGGTCGTTGCGGGAGGCACTGGCATTTGCCGAGGCGGTGGCCGACCAGGGGATCGCTTACATCGAAGAACCCGTGCGCGATCCGGAGCAGTTGCAGGCATTCGTGCGGCAGAGTCCAGTGCCGGCTGCGCTGGACGAAACGCTGGCCGAGCAACCGGAAACACCGCTACATTACTGGGAGGGGGTAGCGGCGGTGGTCCTGAAGCCGGCCCTGATAGGTGGACTGTGGCACGCCTGGCAGCGTGCGCAGGAGGCAAAAGCACTGGGCATGGCCGTGGTCTGGAGTGCGGCTTTTGAGGCCGGAATCGGCACGCGTGGACTGCTGGCACTGGCCGCCGCTTCTCGAAGCACAGCCGCAGCCGGGCTGGATCCTTACCACTGGCTGGCCGACGATGTGGTGCATCCCCGGCTGCACCTGCAACCCCTGACCGCGGTGGCTGAAGCGCTGACCGGACCCTGGCAACACAATCCGGCTGTACTGGAAGAGATCAATGTCTGCGCGTGAAATCACCTGTCCGCTCTTTTGGTGGAGTAGCCAGATGCCGGACCGACCGGTCGTGCAGTTGCCCTCGGGATCGATCTCGGCAGGCCTGCTGGAGCAGCGGGTGCGAACGGTGTCAGGGCAATTGCGGGCCGCAGGGATAGCGCCGGGCGATCGGATCGGACTCTGGCTGGAGGATCCGGTGGCCACAATGGTTTGCTTGCTGGCCCTCTGGCGACTTCGTGCCGTGGCCTGTCTGGTAAGTACGCGTATGCCATCTGGTGGACTTGGCGAACTGGTCCAACAGATTGGACTGCAGGCACTGATTACCGATCGTCCCTCATCGACGACGTTGCCCTGCTGGCATCCCGACAATCTGGCGGAGGGCGTGCCGGAAGCAGTGGAAACGGCCCCACGACTGGCGCTGGCGCAGTATGCCACGGTTTTTTTTACGTCGGGCAGCACGGGCACGCCTAAAGGCGTGTTGCATACGATCGGCAACCATATCTACAGCGCACGAGGCGTGATACGGCACCTACGGGTACAGGCGGGCGATCGCTGGTTGCTGGTACTGCCGCTTTATCATGTGGGAGGCATGGGGGTGGTTCTGCGTTGTCTGCTGGCCGGGGCCGTGATCGTTGTTCCAGAGCGGCGGGAGCCCCTGGCGCAGGCGTTGGTTCGCTACGGCCCAACGCACGTATCGCTGGTCCCCACTCAACTCTGGCGTCTGTTGCGAGCAACTGAGGGGGGGCCACCGGATACGTTACGGGTGGTATTGCTCGGGGGTAGTGCCGTTCCGGAAGGCGTGTTGGAAGAGGGGGCAGCGCGGGGGTGGCCACTGCACACCAGCTATGGATTGACCGAGATGACCTCGACCGTTACAGCGACGCCACTCGGTGCCTCGCGGGCATTGCTGCGGACGGCCGGGCAGGTGTTGCCCTATCGCGCCGTAAAGATCGGAGCAGATGGCGCCATTCTGGTGCGCGGGCCGGTGCGGTTTGTCGGGTATCTGGCGCGTGGGCAGCTACAGCAACCTTTTGACGAAGCCGGCTGGTTTGACACCGGTGATCTGGGTTGGTTAGATGAACAGGGGCTGTTGCACGTCGAGGGGCGACGGGACAACCGGTTCATCTCGGGAGGGGAGAACATTCAACCTGAAGCGATTGAGCGCGCGCTGCTGCGTCTGGATGGCGTTGCCGAGGCCGTGGTTGTGCCGATCCCTGACCCTGAATTCGGTGAGCGGCCGGCCGCATTTGTGCGACTGGATGCCCGGGGTACCTGGGCGCCTGAGCAGTGGCGCCGCCGGCTGCGTCAGCAATTGCCGGGTTTTATGATACCGGTGGCCTTCTGGCCCTGGCCTGAGATGTTGGAAAGGGGCCTCAAAACGGCACGGCACCACCTGCAGGAAGAAGCCTTACGCCGGTGGCAGGCAGGCCATCGGTAGCGTCGCGTTGGCCGGAACCGGCGGCGCCCAGAAGGCAGGGACCGCCATGCTTTAGCTTAATCGCTCCATCCAGAAAAAGAGAATGTCGTCGTCGAACGTATCGGTGTTGCAGCGGCTCAGGATGCCATCCAGCAACGTCTGCACAGGATCTTCGGCCCCGACCATTTGGGGTGCCAGTTCGGCAATACCCTGTTCGCCGAACATCTCACCACTGGCCGTGCGTTGCTCCATCAGACCGTCTGTGTAGAGCAGTAGGCCACCACCGGCCGGAATGGTCAGTGTAGTATCCTGGAAGGTGGCGTTGGCATCCAGGCCCAGAATCAGATCGCTGTGTTCGACCACCTCCGCGGTCTGCCGATCTTTGACCAGAATGGGACGGCAGTGGCCGGCATTGGCATAGGTAATTTCATGTGCCTCGGGGTTCCAGCGTACGATCAGGAGCGAGGCGAAAGTTTCCTCCATGACGGTATCCTGCATCAGCACGTGATTGACGCGCTGAAGCAGTTCGGCCGGTGACTGTGAAGTCTGGAGCATGGCATAGAGCGTGCCTCGGATGTAGCTGAGAAAACTGAACGCATAGAACTTGGCATGGAGGCCTTTGCCCATCACGTCGCCGATGGTCAGAAAGAAAGCCCCACTCGGATGTTGGGTCCAGTCGAAGAAGTCACCTCCACCGTATTCTTTGGGGCTATTGTGGAAGTAGAGACGGTAGCCCGGGACGGAAGGAAGTTCTTTCGGCATAAGCTTCTGAGAAAAGTCCTGTCCGATCCGAGCGTCAAGTTGGGTCTGGAAAAACTTGGTGCGTTCCAGCAGACGTTCGATCCGTGCCAGCAGCTGATCGATGTCGAATGGTTTAGTGATATAGTCATCCACGCCCATGCGCATGCCGCGCATGCGGCTCTGATCGTCCGCTTTCGCCGTCAGAAAAATAAACGGGATGGCGCGGGTATCTTTGCGGGCCTGAAGGGCTTGTTGCAATGCGAATCCGTCCATCTGGGGCATCATGATGTCCGAGATGATCAGGTCGGGGATTTCCTCCAGCACCAGCTGGAGGGCCTCTTCGCCGTTGGCGGCTGAGCGTACGCGATAGTACTTACCCAGGCGGTATTCGAGCAGACGGCGAAGCGTATGCTCATCCTCGACCACTAAAATGGAATATCGAGCCATGGATCCTCGTCTTTGACCATAGTGAAGATCAAGCGGTGCCGCCCATCTTTCAGGCGCACATAGTTGAGCTCGCGCGTGCAGGCGCGAATAAAGTGCAGGCCCATGCCTCGTTCGGGGAAAGCTTCCTGAATGGACGGATTGGACTTCAGGCGTCCGTTCAGGTCAAAGCCCTCTGAGTTGTCGTCGATAAAACATTCTACCAGTTCGCCGTTGCTGCGAATGGTGAGCTCAATGGATGGACGCCGATTGCCAAAGCGGGCATGTTGAATCAGGTTGGCCAGCCATTCATGGATGGCCAGTTGCACCCGGTAGCGCACTTCCCCTTCCGGAGGAAGCGGCAGATCGGCGTCCGGATTGGAGAAAAGTGCGTGGACCCGATCGATAAGATCTTCCAGATTGTCGAAGCAGTAACGCACTTCTTTCATCATAGGTTCGGGCCGCATCCGGGTAAGGGGGATGAGCTCACCCGCAGCCGGAGCCTGTTGTGCCCGTCAGGCCTGCTGCAATGCTTCCTGCGCCGCCTCGACCGAGGGAAACTGGCGGAAAACCTTATACGTTCGTGTCAGCTGAACCACCACCTGCACAGGGCGGGAGACCGACGCAAAGACTACCTGGCCATTGCGCGGCGAAACCTGCCGGTACAGGGAAAAAATGGCGCCCAGGCCTGTAGAGTCGAGAATGCCTGTTTCTGAAAAATCCAGAATAAAGTTGCGGACGCCTTTTTGCACCTGTTCCTGGCAGATGGCCTTGAATTCGGCCGCGTTGCGAAAGTCCAGGGCTTTGCCGATGCGAATAACGACCGTTTCGGCGTTCAGCAGTTCAACCGTAAAACTCATGACCGACGGGTTGTGCATCACACGTTTGGGGGCTGGTTCCGGGTGGTTTACAGTATCGACCGGTTGGGAAGCAGCTAAAGGGTACATCTCCAAACCGACCGGAAGGGGTCTCAAACTCCATACCACCCGGCGTGTCTTTATACTACAACCTTTCTGCTGAAAAAGAAAGACCTGAGAGGAATGAAGGTACAAATTGAACACGCTATTCCACGCAAGGATGCATTGCTCGGGTTAATACGGGCCGAAGGGTTGAACGTCGGTGCCGAACCGGCCGGGTTTTCAGAAGCCCTGCAGCAATTGCTGCTCAGGCGGCAACATTTGCCGCCTGAACTGGAAACGAGGCGGCAAGCTGTTCGGGACCTGCTTCGCAACGGGCGATATAAGCCCACCGGTCGAGCCAAGCCTGCCAGTGAATACCTGCTGCGGGAAGCACAGGCTGGACGTTTTCCCCGCATTAACGGGCCGGTAGATGTGGCCAATTACATTAGCCTGCAGCACATGCTACCGGTCTCGCTCTGGGATCTGGATCGGGCCGGTAGTACGTACTTTCGGTTTCGGCTGGGACGGGAGGGGGAGGCGTACGTGTTCAATACAGCCGGACAGCAAATTGCGCTGGCTGATCTGATCATTGGCTGTCGGGTGGACCCGGAGACGGGTGCGGACGTGCCCATTGTCAACCCTGTCAAGGACAGTCTGGCCACAAAGACCGACGAGACGACTACCCGGGTAATGGCCTGTGTCTACGCGCCAGCTTCGGCCGTGTCGGTGGAGACGCTGGAAGACATCTGCCAGAGCTTTGCTGCCTGGCTGGGCCGCTGCGGCGCCCATGTCGAGACGGCCTGGATGGTTGTACAACCAGAACAGAGCTGCATCCTATGAGCCATCTGGCCTCTTACGGTCTGTTGATGTGTGGCCTGCTGCTGGTGACGACCTGCCGGCAGCCGCCTGCACCCGAAGTGATCGCGGCGCTCCAGGCCGAACAGCAGCCGGAGCAGGAGAGCTGGCAGGTGGACTACCGGCTTTCTCTGGAGGGCAGACCCCGGGCCCGTTTGCTGGCCGCTCATCTGATCCGCGAAGAATTTCCTGAAAGCACGTACGTCGTGCTTGAAGGAACAGCTCAAGAGCCGGTGCGGGGGTGGATTTTTACGTCAACGGGTGATTCAGCGGCAATGCTTCAGGCTCGTCGCATCGTCTATTACGAAAACCATCGTCGCTTTGAGGCCGAAGGTGCGGTAGAGCTGGTTACCCGGGAAGGGCGGCGGCTGCTGACCGAGCAGCTACGCTGGCTGGAGGATCGACAGCGGCTCTATGCGCCAGGCTTTGTGCGCATCCTGGCTCCTGACGAACAGATAGAGGGTTTTGAGCTGGATGCCGACGAACAGCTCAGCGCCTATCGGCTACGCCGCGTGACCGGGCATGTCGTGCTTCGAGAGGAATCGGACGCGGAATGATGATGCGCCTGCTCTGTCTGTTGGTGGGGATCTGGAGCCTGTTCGGTGGGGCCTTAGGGCAGGCACAGCCGGCCGACACGTCGCGTCGTCCTATAGCGCTACGGGCCGACTCACTGGTTGGTGGGGTCGATGCCGCCGGTCGACGCTTTCGTGAACTGATCGGGCATGTCGTTTTGCAGCAGGAAGCCACGCGGCTCTGGGCCGATCGGGCGATCCAGTGGCCGGATCAACAGCGCATCCGCTTTGTCGGTCGTGTGCGTATCGTGGAACGTGGCGATTCGCTCGCAGCCGACACGATCTATTACGACAGCCGCCAGAAAGTCGGAAGGGCTGTCGGGCACGTGCGGCTCTGGGATGGCAGCGTGACGGTAGAAGCGCCGCTGGGATGGTACTACACGCGGGAAAAACGGGCTGTCTTTGAGGCCGGGGTGCGCCTGGCCGACAGTGCCGCCGTATTGACCAGCCAGCGCGGCGTGTACTGGTCCGACGAGAAACGGGCCGAGTTTTACGGAAACGTACGGCTCGAAGGGAGCAACCGCTATCTGGAAGCCGATACAGTTATTTATTTCCGCGAGACCGAGGTGGCGCTGGCCCGGGGACGCGTCTTCATCGAACAGCAGGATACGAGCGAAGAGGGTACGATCACGCGCGCGCTGCTCTTTGGGCGTCAGGCCTTCAATAATGAACAAACGGGCTACAGCCGACTGACAGGGCAACCGCTGCTGGTGCTATTGCGACCAGATTCGACCGGGCAGATCGATACGCTGCTGGTTCGAGCCGGACAGCTGCACTTTACCCGGATGGATTCGCTACGACGATTGATCGCTGTCGATACGGTTCGACTCTGGCAGCGGCGACTGGCTGCGCGGGCCGACTCGCTGGTGTACGATCGGGTCGTACGGGAGGGGGTAGTGGTCTGGGAGGAAGTGCGGTTGTTTGGCAGCCCGATCGCCTGGTTTGATGCAACGCAGGTGTCGGGCGATACACTCTGGTGGCGCAGCAGTCCCGAAGGGGAGGATACACTGCACGTGTTTCCGAACGCATTTGTGGTGCAGCATGATACCGTGCTCAATCGCCTTCAGCAGCTCAAAGGACGGCGCCTGGTGGGGTACTTTGTGCAGGATTCGCTACGCCAGCTTGTGGTCGGACCCAACGCGGAGGCCATCTACTACCTGCGGGATCGTAACGATTCCCTTCGAGGTGCTGTACGCGTCTCCGGAGATATGATCACCTTCTGGTTTGCCGGCAGCCGGGCACGTCGGGTACGGATAGCAGGGGGCGTGCAGGGGGTACAATACGACCGCGATCGGATTCCAGAGCCATTTCGACTGGAAGGCTTCCACTGGGTGCCGGAACTTCGACCCGATCCGGCCGATTTGCTTCAGGAAAACTGGATGCGGCAACGGCTCCGCACGCTCCCGGAATGGCAGCGGCCCGTGCCGCCGGTGATGCCAACGGCGAACCCTACCGCCCATGAACGCCCGGGAAAATATTGAGCTGCGGGCTGAGGGACTCTCCAAACGTTACCGCAGGCGCTTCGTGGTGCAGCATGTCAGCCTGCGCGTGCGGCAGGGGGAAATTGTGGGGCTACTTGGCCCGAACGGTGCCGGTAAGACAACCACCTTTTATATGATTGTGGGGATGGTGCGTCCCGATACCGGTAAGATTTTTCTGGGCAATCGGGAGATCACACACCTGCCCATGTATCGGCGGGCGCGGTTGGGAGTGGGCTATCTGTCGCAGGAAGCTTCGATCTTTCGCCAGCTAACCGTTGAGGAAAATCTGGAAGCCGTACTGGAGTTTCAGCCGCTGAGTCGGGCCGAGCGTCGCGCTCGCGTGGAACAGTTGCTGCAGGAGTTCGGTCTGGAGCGTGTGCGTCGCGCGAAGGGCTACACGCTTTCAGGCGGTGAGCGACGGCGTACGGAGATTGCACGGGCGCTGGCAACCCGTCCGCGTTTTCTGTTGCTGGATGAACCCTTTGCCGGGATTGACCCGATTGCTGTCGAAGAGCTGATGGCGCTTGTGGCTGAGCTGAGAGACCGGGGCATCGGGGTGTTGATCACAGACCACAACGTGCACGAGACGCTGGCCATTACCGATCGGGCCTATCTCCTCTACGAAGGACGTATCTTCCAGCATGGAACTGCCGAAGAACTGGCGGCCGATCCCGAGGTGCGCCGCCGCTACCTGGGCGAAAAATTTACGCTCGAACGCTATCGCTAAAGCTCCGGCACTTCAATACCACGACGCTGCGCGTAAGCTTTGAGGGCCGGCAGGCCGCCTTTGAACGAGTAGGCTTCGTAGCCCTCCCGTTGCATGACTTCGGCCACGTAAGCCGATTGCAATCCACGCGGACAGTAAAGCACATAGACCCGGTTGCGGTCCAGGTGCCGGAATTGCTGAAGCAGCTGCCAGGGATCCATGTGGCGCGCGCCTGGATAGTGCCAGTGGGCGTAGAGGGCTTCGCTCTGACAGTCGATCACCTCGGCGTCTTCTGGGATTTCTTCGATGAAGAGATACGGCGTCACCAGTTCCGAGGCCGATAGCGCCCGCATATCGTACACTGCCGCCTGGGCGACGGCCTGCTCAAGCACCGACAGATCCAGCCGGGCCATTTCGGCATCAACGGCCTCGGGGCGCGTGGCTGTCACCGGTCGGTCGGGCGTCAGCGCACAGTATTCGCGCACACGCTCTGAGAGCGTAGCAGTGCCGATCTTTCGAGCCAGGTGGATGATCTCCTCCTTGTCGTAGGTGAGCAGTGGGCGCAATACGGGCAAGGAGGTGCCTGCTTCGATCGCCTGCAGATTTTTGAGCGTCTGGGAAGAGACCTGGCCGAGCGACTCACCAGTGATGAGCGCCGATGCTTCAGTCTGGCGCGCTACAGCCTCGCCGGCCCGGTACATTAGCCGTTTAAGGACCACCTGCCAGTAGGCCGGACGCACATGGCGGCGCATTTCGTCCACTACTGGCCCGAAATCCACCGAGTAGAAACGAGGACGCGTACCAAAACTCCAGGCATCGGCCAGTACTTTGGCCACCTGTAACACAGCTCGTTCGTAGGCTTTGCCGCCCAGGTTGCAGAACAGATAGTCCACAGCCACCCCGCGTCGCATGGCCAGCCAGGCTGCCACGGCGGAGTCGAAGCCACCGGAGAGGAGCACCAGGGCCTGTCCCTGGCTGCCGAGGGGTAGCCCTCCCAGACCCTTGAGAATGGTTGTGTAGAAGTACGCGCGGTCTTCGCGCACTTCCACGTATACGGTCACTTCCGGGTTGGTCAGATCGACCCGCTCTGCAAAAGGACGTAGCGCGGCGCCAAGCTCTACCTCAATGTCCCGTGAGCGATAGGGATGATCGCCGCGTCGCCGCGCCCGTACAGCAAAGCGACGGTTGCGCACGCGCTCGGCAAACACTTCGGCCCCACGCTGCACGATTTCTTCCAGCGACGTGCCGGTAACCAGCTCCACCGGCATAATGGGACCGATGCCCGGCACATGACGGAGTGCTTCGAGGGCCTGTAGGGGAGTCTCCGTCTCAATCAGAAACCAGCTCCAGGAGCCCTGAAACCGAAAAGGAATGTGCTGACTGCGCAGCGCATCTTTCAGATTGCGCACCAGCAGCTGCTGGAAGCGACGACGCGTCCGGCTCGACTTCAACGTCAGTTCAGAAGCCGGCCGAAGAAACAGAAGCGCTCGGGCATGGGTGTCAGGGGCGCGTGCGGTCATAAGCCCTGTGGCGTTTGTCTCATGATTCCACAATCTCTGCTCAGGGGCCGTTTGTTCAGACAGATACCGACCGTTGCCTTCAGTCATGCGGGCCCGGTCATCTACGGCCAGCCTCGGGCAGGCCCTGTCCACCTGGCCTGGCGCTGCAAAGCGTGCAGCACACCCGCCTTTCTTTGTCAAGACCAGATAGCCCTGACTGTCTTTTGTAAATGGTTAAAACGTGCACAGGTTCGGCAAAAAACATGCGTAGATTTTCACAGTAGTTGAAACTTTTGTATCTTGAACTGCCATAGAGGCCATGTCTTGGAACACGCAATGGTAAGGGGGTATGGTTGTCGTGATGCAACCCGGGGCCACCGAGGCTCAGATCCAGGCGGTAATCGAACGGCTCAATGCCTACGGTTTTGACGTGCATCGTTCAACCGGCGTCAACCAGACCGTCCTGGGGGCTATTGGCGTGAAGCCGGAGTTTGACATTCGGCACATTAAAGTGCTTGAGGGAGTGGCCGACGTGTATCGGGTGACGGAGCCCTACAAGTTTGCCAGCCGTACCTGGAAGAAAGAGGACACGCAGATTGAGGTCAAGGGGGTTGTCATTGGTGGCTCCGAGGTGGTGGTGATGGCCGGCCCTTGTTCTGTCGAAAGTGAAGAACAGATTATGGCAACGGCCGCCCATGTGGCAGCGCAGGGGGCGACCTTTCTGCGGGGAGGAGCCTTTAAGCCGCGTACCTCGCCTTATTCCTTTCAGGGACTGGGCGAAGTGGGGTTGAAGTTGCTGCGAGCGGCGGCCGACCGATACGGCCTGCGGGTGATCACGGAGGTGATGGAAGTCAATCAGATCGAACTGATTTATCCCTATACCGACATCTTCCAGGTCGGAGCCCGCAACATGCAAAACTTTGCCCTGCTCAAAGAGCTGGGCAAGGTCGATAAGCCGGTCTTTTTGAAGCGGGGACCTGCGGCCACCATTGAAGAATGGTTGATGAGCGCTGAATACATCATCGCGCATGGCAACCCGCAGGTGATTCTCTGCGAGCGGGGCATTCGTACGTTCGAGACGCAGACCCGCAACACGCTCGATCTTTCCGCAATTCCGGTGATCAAGCAGAAAAGTCATTTACCCATTGTGGCCGATCCCAGCCATGGCACAGGATTGCGTGACAAGGTGATCCCGATGGCACGGGCAGCGGTGGCAGCCGGTGCTGACGGCATCATGGTTGAAGTGCATCCGGATCCTCCCTCAGCGAAAAGCGATGGACCGCAGTCGCTTTATTTCGACCAGTTTGCCAGGTTGATGCATCAGCTTCGGCTCATTGCGCAGGTGATCGGGCGTACGGTTCGGGAGCCGCTTTCGGAAACTGTATGAGGCATGTCGGGTTGCCTATCCACGTGCAGCCGGCCCGGTGGGAGGCATTCACCTGCTGCCGGGCCGGCAAGTATTTTGCAGACAGGAAGCCCGAAGTGCCTGACGGCATCCTGCAAACCCAAGTTTCTCATTACCTATGTGTGGAATTGTCGGATACATTGGCCAACGCCCAGCCGCTGCCTTACTGCTGAACGGTCTCAAGCGGCTGGAATATCGCGGGTATGATTCCGCCGGCATTGCCGTAGTGGGCAATGGTTGCCTGCAAGTCTACAAGCAGCAAGGTAAGGTCGACGAGCTGGCTGCGGCGCTGCGAGCGCGTCTGCCCGAGGGTACGCTGGGGATCGGACATACCCGATGGGCCACGCACGGCGAGCCCAACGATGTCAATGCACATCCCCACGTCAGTAGTGGGGGCGACTTTGCCCTGGTACACAATGGTATTATCGAAAACTATGCGGCGCTGCGCAAACGTCTGCAACAAAAAGGCTATGTATTTCGAAGCGAAACCGATACCGAGGCCCTTGTACACCTGATCGACGATGTGCGGCGTACGACCGGGCTGCCGCTTCCAGAGGCCGTCCGTCAGGCCCTGACCCAGGTAGTGGGCACCTACGGGCTGGCCATCGTGTCGGCATCGGATCCGGATCTATTGATTGCTGCCCGAAAGGGAAGTCCGCTGATTCTGGGAATCGGTGAGGGAGAGTACTTTCTAGCCTCCGATGCAGCACCCATCGTGGAGCATACGCGCCAGGTGGTTTATCTGAACGATGGGGAAGTGGTGGTCGTGCGTCGTAATGGCTACGAGGTGCGTACCACCGACAACGTATTGCTCGAAAAAGAAGTCCATGAGCTGGAGTGGGATCTGGAGCAAATCGAAAAGGGCGGCTATCCCCACTTCATGCTCAAAGAGATCATGGAGCAACCCGAAGCGCTGGAGAATTGCCTGCGCGGGCGCCTGGATCTGCAGCATAACACGGTGCAGCTGGGGGGGTTGATTGATGTGATGGACCGCATTCGGGCAGCTGATCGCATCATCATCTGTGCCTGTGGTACCTCGTGGCATGCCGGGCTGGTGGGGGAGTACCTGATCGAAGAATTTGCACGCATCCCCGTCGAAGTGGAGTACGCCAGTGAGTTTCGCTATCGCAATCCCATTCTACGCCCCGGCGATGTAGTAATTGCCATTTCGCAGAGTGGGGAGACGGCCGATACGCTGGCAGCCGTGCGTGAAGCCAGACGTCAGGGCGTGCTGACGCTGGGGATCTGTAACGTGGTGGGATCGACCATCGCTCGGGAGACGGACGCCGGGGTCTATCTACATGTCGGGCCAGAAATCGGTGTGGCTTCAACCAAAGCGTTCACGGCCCAGGTGGCCGTGTTGACTATGCTGGCGCTCAAGCTGGCCGAGGGCCGTACGCTTTCGGCGGCGGAAATTGCGCAGATGTTGCGGACGCTGGCCGAAATTCCCGATAAGGTGCGTCAGGTGCTGACGCTTGACGACGAAATTCGACGTATTGCGCACGTCTATCGCTATGCCTCCAACTTCCTGTACCTCGGGCGGGGTTACAACTTCCCCGTGGCGCTTGAAGGGGCGCTGAAGCTCAAAGAGATTTCCTACATTCATGCCGAGGGTTATCCAGCCGCCGAAATGAAGCACGGGCCGATCGCGCTCATCGACCGCTTTATGCCTGTGGTCTTTATCGCCATGAAAGACCGCACCTACGACAAGGTGGTCTCCAACATCGAAGAAGTCGTGGCCCGTCAGGGATCTGTTATTGCGATCACGGATGAGGGGAATGGGGAGCTGGATACGCTCTGCGAATACGTTATTCGCATCCCTCCAGCGCCGGAATTTCTGACGCCACTGCTGACGGTGATACCACTGCAGCTGCTGGCCTATCATATCGCTGTGATGCGCGGCTGTAATGTGGATCAGCCGCGCAACCTGGCCAAAAGCGTGACGGTGGAGTAGGTCTGGCACTTTCGATCTGCTGCCGGCGTTAGCAGCCGCGGAAACCTTAGCAGCCGATATGATCCCGAAGGAACCGCTGGAAGAAATCAAGCGACGCTACGAGGAGGTTACGCAGGCGCTGTCGGATCCGGCGGTGGCTGCCGATCCCAGACGGCTGGCCGAGCTGGGACGCGAGCATGCCAGCCTGCGCGCTGTGGTGGAGGCCATTGAGGCCTATGAACGGTTGCTGGCCGAACAGGAGAGCCTGCGCGAGCTGATCCGTACCGAGTCGGACCCGGAGCTTGTGCGCATGGCACGGCACGAGCTGGAGGAACTGGAGGCGCGATTGCCAGCCGTCGAGGAAGATCTGCGGTTGCGTTTGATCCCTCGGGATGAGATGGATCGGCGCAATGCCATTGTGGAGATCCGAGCAGGTACGGGCGGAGATGAAGCCGCCCTGTTTGCTGGCGATCTGTTTCGGATGTACAGTCGCTTTGCCGAACAGAAAGGCTGGAAGCTGGAGGTGCTCGATGCGTCACCGGGTACGGTGGGCGGCTTCAAAGAGATCATCTTCAGCCTGAAGGGGCCGGACGTGTACGGCACCATGAAGTACGAAAGCGGCGTGCATCGTGTGCAGCGCGTGCCCATTACCGAATCACAGGGCCGTATCCACACCTCGGCAGCCAGCGTGGTTGTGCTGCCCGAAGCGGAAGCGGTAGATGTAGAGATCCGTCCCGAGGACCTTCGAATCGATGTCTTTCGGGCCAGCGGACCGGGAGGACAGCACGTCAACCGTACCGAGTCGGCCGTCCGCATTACGCATATCCCGACGGGTATCGTCGTCTCCTGTCAGGACGAAAAAAGCCAGCACCAGAATAAGGAAAAAGCGCTGCGCATTCTGCGAGCCCGCCTCTATGAGCTGGAGCGTGAGCGCCAGCGGGCCGAACGTGATGCGATGCGACGCGCCTCCATCCAGACCGGCGATCGGTCGGCCAAGATCCGCACGTACAACTTTCCGCAGGATCGCGTAACCGATCACCGGCTCGAAGGCGAGCTGAAGAACTGGCCGCTACACCGCGTCATCGAAGGTGAACTGGATGAACTGATCAATGCATTGCGTACGGCCGAGCACGCGGAGCGCCTGGCCCAGCTCAAGGCCTAATTTTCCGCAAAGAAGAACCGTCCTTTTGCGTTCAGCGTTGAAGCGCCGTACCTTGCCTGCCTCCCTGCTCCCGTGGCAGACGGGGGCATGACCCGAACCGGTAATCATTCCACAGGGAAGGACCATGTCGGAAGCCAAGAACTTCTACGAGCTGACTTACATTATCAACGCGACGCTCAGCGACGACCAGATCAAGGAGGTTATCCGCCGCGTCAATCAGTACATCGAAGAGCACGGCGGCGAAATCGTCGAGGTCGATGAGTGGGGCACGCGGCGCCTGGCCTATCCGATTCAAAAGCGTCGGAACGGCTACTATGTAAACATGTACTTCCGGGCGCCCGGCTCGTTCATTGCCGCTCTGGAGCGTTTCCTGGAGATCGACGAGCAGGTAATGCGCTACCTGACGCTGCGTATGGACGCGAAGATGCTGCGCCACTATGAGCGGCGTAAGCAACGGACTGTCGAGGCAACGCAGCCGCAACCGACAGATGTAGAGGTGGAAGTGGAAGAGGAAAAAGAAGTCGAAGTAGAGGTGGAAGAAGAAAAAGAGGAAGAAACGGAATAGTCGTCGGTCTTCATCAACCTGAAGCAACATAGAGCCATGGCACGTAAGCGTGATCTGGAATACGTTGACTACAAGGATGTTGAGTTTTTGAAGCAGTTTATTAACGAGCAGGGTAAGATTCTGCCGCGTCGAATTACGGGCGTATCGGCCAAAACGCAGCGGCAGATTGCCCGTGCCATCAAGCGGGCGCGTCACCTGGCCCTGCTGCCGTTCGTGTCTGATGCCGTTAAGTGAGCTGCAAGATGCAGCCGTAGATGGACGCTTTACCATAACCGCAATGTTGCCATGAAAGTACTCCTATTGCAGGATGTAGAAAAGTTGGGCCTGGAAGGAGAGGTGGTAACCGTACGCGATGGCTACGGACGGAACTACCTGATCCCGAAAGGTCTGGCCATCGAGGCGACGCCGGGTGTGCTCAAAGACCTGGAAGAGCGACGTCGTCAGCAGGCACGTAAGCTGGCCCGCCTGCGCGAAGAGGCTGAACGCATGGCCGAAGAACTGGCGAAGACCGAAGTAGTCATCCGAGCCAAAGTCGGTGAAGAAAACCGCATCTTCGGTACGGTTACTTCAAGCCAGGTAGCCGACTATCTGGCGCAGCGAGGTTTTCAGATTGATCGGCGTCGCATCGAGATGCCCGAAGACATTCGAATGCTGGGGGTCTATACGGCACGCGTCAGACTTCATCCCGAAGTGGTGGCGCAGATCAAAATTCGCGTCGAGCCAGAGACATCTGAAAGCTAAGCGACTTTCCGATGGGCAACAATTGGCGAAGGCGTTCGTTTCTCCGACGAACGCCTTTTTTTGTTGAAAAGCCGTAACCGATCCATTATGAAAGTCGGACAACGGTTGTCATACACCGGCCTGCTGGTGTTGCTTGTGCTGCAGGTATGGCCGGTGCAGGCGCAGCGGGCGACCGATCTGGTACAGTGGCGGGCCCGGGCCTATCCGGAAACGGTGGCGCCGGGCGACTCGCTCTGGCTTCGCCTGGAAGCGAGCATTGCGGAGGGGTGGAAGATGTATGCGCTCGACTCGCCCCCCCCTACGCGTGGCGTTCGGGTTCGCCTCGACACATTACCGGCCGGGATACGACAGGCGGGACCGCCACGCCAGCAGCCTCCTCGTGAAGGCTATGATCCGTTTTTCGAGCAGGTCGTTCGCTATTTCATGAATCAGACCGTGCTGGCGGTGCCGCTGGTTGTGGGGGCGGACGCCACCTCCGGCCCACGTACACTGAAGGCCCGGGTCGAATTCACCATCTGCAACGATCGGATCTGCCTGCCTCCCACGGAGGTGCCCGTTGAGGCAACCGTTCGCATTGATCCCCAGGCTCCTCCGACGGCTACCCTGCCACGCTTTGAACCAGCGGTGCCTCCGATCGATCCGGCATCGTCCACGCCAACGACGGAAGACGTGCCGGCCCTGACGGAAGCGGCCACACAGGATCTGGCACGGGCGCGTTCTGGTGGACTCTGGGGCTTTCTGCTGCTGGCCATAGGGGCCGGCCTGGCAGCGCTGCTTACCCCCTGCGTCTTTCCCATGATTCCCCTGACCGTTTCGTTCTTTACCCGACAGGGAGGGAATCGGGCACAGGCCGTCCGCATGGCGCTCGTCTATGGGCTGGCGATTGTGGCGACGTTTACCGGGCTGGGTGTGCTGACGGCCCTGCTCGTCGGGGCATCCGGAGCGCAGACTATCGCAGCCAATCCCTGGATCAACCTTTTCATCGGGCTGGTTTTCATTCTGTTTGCGTTGTCGCTGCTCGGACTCTACGAACTGCGCCTGCCTTCCGGATTGATCAACTACTTTAACCGCCAGAGCCAGACGCATGGCGGCTATTTGGGAGTGCTCTTCATGGGGCTGACCCTCACGCTGGTGTCGTTCTCCTGCACGGCGCCCTTCGTAGGGGGCCTGCTGGCTGCTACGGCGCTGGGTGAGTGGGGCTATCCCATACTGGGGATGGTAGCCTTCAGCCTGACGTTCGCGACGCCGTTTGTGCTGTTTGCGCTGTTTCCTCGGGCCCTGCAGGCCCTACCGCGCTCGGGGTCCTGGATGCAAACGATCAAGGTGATGCTGGGCTTTGTGGAGCTGGCGGCTGCCCTGAAGTTTCTCTCGAATGCGGACCTGGTATGGGGCTGGGGGATCCTTTCCCGACCGCTGGTGATTGCGCTGGTGGCCGTACTGTTTTTCCTGACGGGCCTGTACCTGATCGGTAAGCTGCGCCTGTCGCATGAACCACCCGTAGAAACCGTGGGTGTCGGACGGTTGCTGGTGGCCGTGCTGTTCTTCGGCCTGTCGCTCTACATGCTACCCGGTCTGCTGGGTGCGCCGCTGGGCAACCTGGACGCGTACCTGCCGCCCCGCCGGGCTACGGACGTAGGGCTGGTGGCGCTGCTCCAGAACAACGGCGGTGCCGGAAATGCGGCGGAGCTGAGCTGGCATGAAGACCTGGAAGCAGCCCTGAACGAAGCACAGGCGACGGGGCGTCCCGTGTTTATCGACTTTACAGGCTACACCTGCACAAATTGCCGTCAGATGGAAGCTACTGTGTTCCCGCACCCGGAGGTGGCGCGGCGGTTGCGGGAAGATTTCGTGCGGCTTCGGCTCTACACCGACGATGCATCGGTAGGGCCGAAGTGGCAGCGCTATCAGCTCCAGTTAACCGGTACCGTGGCACTCCCGACCTATGCGATTGTGCCCCCTGAGGGCAGACCCTTGCTGGCAAGGCATATGGGACTGGCCTCGGTGGAAGAGTTTGTAGCCTTTCTGGAAAGAGGACGACAGGCCTTCAGGCAGTGGCTGGCAGAAAAAGCTGGAGCGCGTAGGGCCTCCGAGGCGACGGCTGCCCTGCGCTAATCGTTTGAAGTTATGACAGCGCACCCTTTCGGGGTGGTTACGCGACGAGCCTACTGGCTGATCGTGCTGTTCGGGCTGGTCAGCCTGCTGGCTGATCTTACCTATGAGAGTGCCCGTAGTCTGATCGGGCCTTATCTGGGGTGGCTGGGGGCGTCGGCCACCGCCGTGGGTGTCGTAGCAGGAGCCGGTGAGCTGGTCGGCTATGGGCTCCGGCTGGTCAGTGGCTATCTGAGCGACCGGACTCGGCGTTACTGGACGCTCACGCTGCTGGGCTACGCGATCAACCTGCTGGCCGTGCCTGCTCTGGCACTGGCTGGTCGCTGGGAGGTGGCGGCTGCGCTGATTATCGCGGAGCGGGCTGGAAAGGCATTGCGCGCACCTGCCCGTGATGTGCTGCTGTCGCATGCGACGGCGCAGGTGGGTCATGGTCGAGGGTTCGGGCTGCACGAAGCGCTGGACCAGATCGGAGCGGTAGCCGGCCCGCTACTGATGGCTGGCGTGCTATGGCAGGGCGGGAGTTACCGAAGCGCCTTCGCGCTGCTGCTGGTGCCCGCACTGCTGGCGCTGTTGCTGCTTGGCGTGGCCCGGCTACGCTATCCACGTCCCCAGGAGCTGGAGGCAGCAGCGGCTATGCATCCAGCAGATCAGGCCCTTCCCCGTACGTTCTGGATCTATCTGGTGGGTGCCGGACTGCTGGCGGCTGGCTATGCCGACTTTCCCTTGATAGCCTTTCACTTTCGGGAAGCGGAGGTGCTGCCCGAAGCCTGGATTCCCCTGAGCTACGCCCTGGCGATGGGCGTCGATGCCGTAGCGGCACTGGGACTGGGACGGCTGTTCGATCGCTTTGGCCCTATCATACTGGCGCTGGTGGTGGCGCTCAGTGCGGCTTTTGTCCCGCTGGCCTTTCTGGGAGGTGCCGTAGCAGTATGGGCAGCCATGGTGCTGTGGGGCATCGGCATGGGCGCGCAGGAGTCCATCCTGCGGGCTGCGCTGGCCCAGATGATCGCGCCGGGTCGGCGGGGCGTAGCTTTCGGGTTGTTTCATGCCGTTTTCGGTGTGTGCTGGTTTGGAGGAAGCGCATTGCTGGGCGTGCTTTATGATACCTCAAGGACGGCCCTGGTGATCGTGGCGGTAACGCTTCAGTTGCTGGCTGCCCTGGTATGGGGTTGGATGAGTCGTCAACCGAAGCGGTAGTGGCCGCGGCGTAGTAGCATCAGAAAGAAGGGAACGCCACACAGGGCAGTGACCACGCCCACAGGTAGCTCGACACCCGGTAGCACCAGCCGGGCTGCCAGATCGGCCCAGATCAGGAAGATAGCCCCCAGCAGAAAGCTCAATGGCACTACCCTTCGGTGAGGGACGCCCGTCAGCGCACGAACGGCGTGGGGGATGATCAACCCGACAAAGCCGATCGTGCCGGAAAAAGCGACCAGCGTACCGGTTACCAGCGCCGCCATGAAAATCAGAAGACGCTTGGCGCGTTCGACAGGAACGCCAAGCTGAGCAGCCGGCTCTTCACCCAGCAACAGCAGATCCATCGGCCGCGTGAGCGCCAGCATACCAAGTAGACCCAGCAGGGCAGCCAGAGCCGGAAGGGGCAACAGGGACCAGCGGGCGCCGCTAAAGGAGCCCAGCAACCAGAATAACACGGCGCGGAGCTTGTCCGGGCTGGGCGAGGCAAACGTGATGAACGACGTGATGGAGGCCATCAGCGCCGAGATCGCCACTCCCCCCAACAACAGCCGCGTAATCGAAAGCAGGCCGTTCTGACGGGCCACCAGATAGACGAGCGTTAGCGCGAGCAGGGCGCCCAGAAAGGCCGCCAGGGGCATCGAGAGCGTACGCGACAGGAGGGGAGGCAGCAAACCCAGATAGAAGAGCGAAGCACCGACACTTGCACCGCTCGAAAGCCCGAGAATATACGGCTCGGCCAGTGGATTACGCACCAGTGCTTGCATGGCTACTCCCACAATCGCCAACCCGCCGCCGGTCAGGAGTGCCATCAACACCCGGGGCAGCCGAAGTTGCCAGACGATCCGTTCGGCAACCGGATCGGCCGGCGCACCCACCAGCCGGCCAAGTAGCGCGTGCAATACGACATCTGGAGCCAGGGAAACGCTCCCCAGCGCCACACCGGCCCCTACTGAGACAAGCAGCAGACCAAGCAGCCAGAAGCCCAGGGACAACGCACGCAATTTCATGGCAGCTTGCGAGCCAGTGCCGGATGAAAACATTGCAGCAGGGCTTCCAGGCCATCCAACAGACGGGGGCCGGGACGCAAGATAAGCGAAGGCTCAATCCCACAGATGCGTCGGTTGCGGACGGCCGGCAGCAGGTCCCAGGATGGATGCTGCTGCAACAGCCGGTCTGGATCATAGTCGGCTCCGGCTGCCACGACAATGAACTCCGGTTGAAGCTGCAGAACCAGCTCCTCGCTCAATACTGGTGCCGGGTTGGGGAGTGAAGCCGTCAAGCTTTCCCCACCGGCGCGGGCTACCAGGTCGTGCACGTAGCTGCCCCGACCGAAAGCGTAAAGCGTTGCATCGCTGATCAGCACCAGTACGGAAGGACGCTGCTGAAGCGTATCGACCACGGCGGCCAGTCGGGCAAGTCGAAGGCGTAGCGAATCTACGGTGCGACGGGCAGCCGACTCGGTTCCCAGTAGCGCGCCTGTGGTCAGGATCGCTTCCAGCACATCATCGAGCGAAGCATACGAAAAAAAGTACACCGGCAGTCCCAGCGCTTCAAAGGTGGTTGCATCACGCGGATTGTTCACCTGGTCGGTGGCCAGCACCAGGTCTGGTTGCAGTGCAACGATCGCCTCGAAATTGACCGGTAACGCGCTGAAGCGAGGAAGCGTGTCAACAGCCGGAGGATAGTCGTCAGCAGTGGTGACCCCAACCAGCTTGTGGCCGGCTCCGGCTGCAAAGACGATTTCGGTCAGGCTGGGGGCCAGCGTTACCACACGCTCCGGCACACGGGATAGGGTGACCACACGCCCCAGGTCATCCGTGAAGGACAACGTGCCGTCGGTCGGTGCTGGTGAGCGACGACAGGCTCCAAGCCCAACCAGCAGCAACAGCAGTAGCAGCCGACTTGAAAAAAGCCGCATTGTCCAAACCGCGCTTCGTGTGCCTGTAAGATAGAAACGGCTCGTAAAAACAGCCTGGACCCTGAAGAGTTTCGTTTTTACCTGGTGGCGACTGATCGGAAACGTCTGGATATAAACCGCTGGCAAAAAGAAACCGTCGTCTGCAAACAGGTCCAGCTATGCAGCGAAACGGCATGTCTGTTTCCTGAACGAAATCACTTCAGTTCGAAACTACTTGGCCGATACTATAAGCTGCGGAGGTGCCTTCGTAGGAATTGTTACCAATTTACCCCCCCTGTCCTATGGCAAAAGCCTGTGTGTTTGTGGTGGATGATGAGCCCAAGCTGGGCGAGCTGTTTGCCAACGTGCTCCGGCGGGACGGTTATGAGGTATATCCCTTTGTACATCCACAGGCCATGCTGGAAGCCATGGAGCATGGCCGACAGCCCGATGTGGTACTGGCCGATCTGATGATGCCGGAAATCAACGGTATCGAATTGCTGGAAATTTTGCGAAAGCGTCGGTTGCACGTGCCCGTGATCATTATGACCGCGCATTCGTCGGTGCAGACGGCTGTTGAGGCCATGCGACGGGGCGCTTTTCACTATCTCCAGAAACCGGTCAATCTGGAGGAGATGCGCATGCTCCTCAAAAAGGCCCTGCACCGTCAGGAGCGCACGCCCATTTCGTCGGCTTCGCCAGATGAAGCCTCGGATTATCCCATCTCAGGTATCCTGGGAGAAAGCGAGCCTATTCGTAAGGTGCGTCAGACCATCGAAATGCTTCGAGATGTCCCGGGTACGATTGTGTTGATTCGGGGTGAGACCGGTACCGGCAAGAATCTGGTGGCTCGTACGATCCATGCTAATTCCTGCTACAGTAGCGGACGCTTTGTGGAGATCAATTGCGCGGCGTTACCCGACAATCTGTTGGAAGCCGAGCTGTTCGGGTACGAAAAAGGCGCTTTCACAGATGCCCGAACTTCCAAGCCGGGTCTGCTCGAAGTGGCTGATGGGGGCACCGTGTTTCTGGACGAGATCGATTCGATGAGCCTGGCTCTCCAGGCCAAGCTGCTATCGTTTCTGGAAAGTAGAACCTTCCGACGCCTGGGGGGGATCGACGATATTCAGGTTAACGTACGCATTCTGTGTGCCACCAACGTCAATCTGGAGCAACTGGTGGCTGAGCAGAAATTTCGGCCCGACCTTTTTTATCGCATCAATGTGGTCAATATCTATTTGCCGGCGTTGCGTGAGATGGGGAAGGATGTCCTGCTGATTGCCCGCCACTTTATTGCACAGTTCAACAGAGAGCTGGGACGGCAGGTCAAGGGGCTGACACCTGAGGCCGAAAAGAAGCTGCTGAGCTATCACTGGCCCGGTAATGTGCGTGAGCTGCGTAACGTGCTGGAGCGGGCTATGATTTTCAACCGTAAAGCATGGATTGAAGCGGACGATTTGCACCTACTTCCGGCGAACGTGGCTTCTGGAGCAACGCTACCCCCATCCAATGGCATCTTTTACTTCCCCAGTGGCAGCACTCTGGAAGAGCTGGAGAAAGCTTATATCCTGCACACCCTCAAGCACTACAAGGCTACCTTCACGGAGGTGGCCCAGATGCTGGGCATTTCGAAGAAGACGCTCTGGGAAAAACGCAAGCGCTACAACCTGGATCGCGAGCTGGCCCGGTCCTGAGCCTGACCAGCGGATCCGTAGATGGGCCAGCAGAAGCGGCCAGGAGCTTGCAGTTCGCGGAGGAAGTGCATCCGGATGCGCCCATTACCTGGCATAGGCAACCGAGCGCACTTCGCGGATCACCGTTACCTTGATCTGCCCCGGATACTGCATCTCCTGCTGGATTTTTTTGGAGATGTCCAGGGCCAGCTGTTCGGCCTGCGCATCGGAAACCAGGTCGTGGTTGACGATCACGCGCACCTCGCGTCCGGCCTGGATGGCATAGACGCGTTCAACGCCGGGGAAAGAGGCAGCCAGCGCCTCGAGTTTTTCCAGTCGCTTAATGTAGGCCTCCAGCGCTTCGCGCCGAGCGCCCGGACGGGCTCCTGAGATGGCGTCGGCTGCCTGTACGATGGGTGCGATCAAGGTGGTCATTTCGATTTCGTCATGGTGGGCTCCCACCGCATTACACACTTCCGGATCCTCCTTATATTTGCGGCAGAGCTCCATGCCCACCAGGGCGTGAGGGCGGTCAATTTCTTCTTCGACCACCTTCCCGATGTCGTGCAGCAGGCCGGCCCGACGGGCCTTGTCGGCATCCAGTCCCAGTTCGGCGGCAATGAGGGAGGCGATACGTGCCGTTTCGATGGAATGGGCCAGAAGATTCTGGCCGTAACTCGTGCGGTAACGCATGCGACCAACAAGCCGGATCAGCTCTGGATGCATGCCATGCAGATTCAGATCGATAACCGTCCGTTCGCCAATCTCCAGGATCTCCTCTTCGATCTCGGCCGTTGCCTTCTCGACCACTTCTTCAATGCGGGCCGGGTGGATGCGGCCATCTTGGATCAGCCGGGTCAATGCCAGTCGAGCAATTTCACGACGGATGGGATTGAAGGCCGAGAGGATGACCGCCTCGGGAGTGTCGTCAACAATTACTTCGACTCCGGTGGCTGCCTCGAACGCGCGGATGTTCCGGCCTTCACGTCCGATGATCCGCCCTTTCATCTCGTCGGATTGAATATTAACCACCGAGACGGTGTTTTCGATGGCATGGCTGGCCGCTGTTCGCTGAATGGCCGTCAGAATGATCTTACGGGCTTCGCGGTTGGCCTTCAGCCGGGCTTCGTCGCGAATCTCTTTGATCATGGAGGCCGCCTCCAGTTTGGCCTCTTCGATCAGTTGTGCCATGAGCATTTCTTTGGCCTCCTGGCGCGACAGGCCCGCAAGCTGTTCCAACCGGCGCATCTGCTCATCAAGCATCCGGTCCAGTTCTGCCTGTTTGGCTGCAAGTTCTTCCTGCAGCCGCCCGACTTCAGTTTCACGCTGCGCCAGCGCTTCCTGTTGGTGACGCAATGCTTCCAGGAGGGCCTGCGCCTGCTGATATAGCGCTTCTGCCTGCCGGAAGTTGGCATCGGCTTCACGGCGTAGGGCCTCAATGGCTTCGGCGGCTCTGGCCAGCGCTTTTTCGCGTTCGTTGACGCGCAGCGTGCGGCGGTTCAGGGCTTCCTGGCGTTCGGCCAGGCGTTCCTGGGCCTGATGCAGGGCCTTGCGTGCCTCGGCGCGTTCCTGTTCAAAGGCCTGCCGTTCGCGTTGCAGGATGGCCTGTGCTTCTTCCAGGCGTGCACGTTGCTGGGCTGCTGCTTTTGCTTCGGCTTCGGCCAGAATCTGCCGTGCCTGCTCACGCGCCGACTTCAGTGTGCGGGTCAGTAACCATCTATCCAGGGCAATGCCGGCACCAACAGCCAGAAGGGCAAGGCCGGCAATGAGTAGCAGGTCCATAAGATTGTACAGTCTGCCAGGTTCGTGTCAAAGTCAACACATGCGTTAAGGAACATTAAAAAAGGACGCCCCGGCAGGTTCCGCAACCATGCCGGGGCGTGGAAGATCCGGCCACAAACCTGCAGTCCGGGTTCAAGGAACCCCCTCATCGACACAGTGGGTGCCGCTCCGACCGTTCCGACTTCCTCGGCCCCTTCCTTGAAGGAAGGAGATCCCGACCTGGTCGGGACTGAGGCCTGTCGTCCGGGTCGGAAGGAAGGCTCCCTCGCGTATAGGTGTTAGGTCCCTTTATTACGCGCGACTGCAGGCTTGCGCCGGCCTGCCAGAGGCAGGCAGCGCCTTTATATGGCATCAGAGGCAGGCTGTTCCGGCAGGGTTGCCGCAGATTCCGGATGTTCCAACAGTGTCAGTAGCTCCTGGACGGTTTCACAAAGTGTTGCGTCCAGTGCGCGTAGCGTCTCGTGCGCTTCATGCAGCGCTTCCGCCAGCGAGAGCGCTACAATGACAGCGGCCGTAAGCTCAGGCTGTTCCGGGTGGGCTGCCCGAAATGCCTGCATTTTTTCATCGACCACGGCGGCCAGGTGGTACATGAGCGCTTCATCGGCAGGACGTACCCGGAGCGGGTATTTACGTCCCATGATGGTAACCTGTATGGACTTTTCCAGGGCCATGATCAGGCATGTGGATCAGGAGGCAGTTGGGGACGAGCCTGCCGTGCCGAGGTCCTGCTCCAGGTAGTAGTCAACAGCTTCGATGAACGTCTGTACTTTCTGGCGCAGCACTTCTGGATCCTCCGGAAAGACAATGCGGGTGCCACTGCCACCCGGTGGCAGGGCCGGCATTTCGGCGGCCAGTGCGCTAAGCTGCTCGCGTAGCAACTGTTGCGCTTCGCGCAGATGAACCAGCTCATGGGCTGTAGCGACCACACGATCCCGCAGTTGCTCCAGCGCTTCCAGACTACGTAGATGAACCGGACCCGTGCGGTGCGGCCGCCGGTGTCGGCGAGACTTTCTATTTTTCCGGTTACCCATGATTGTGTTTTGTTTCCGTGCCCGCAACAATATACGATCTCAACGCCGCAGTTGTGCACCAAATTGTTGCTGGAGTTGCTGCACAATCGCCTCGACGCGGGCGTCGACTTCTTCGTCGGTCAATGTACGGTCGGCTCCAAAGCGCAGCGAAAACGCCACGCTCTTTTTGCCGGCCGGGATGCGTTCGCCTTCGTACAGGTCGAAAATGCCCACGTGGCGCAGCAGATCACCTCCGGCTTGACGGATGGTTTCCAGCAGGGGACCTACGGGCTGGTCTCGGTCCACAAGTACGGCCAGGTCGCGATCCACTTCAGGGAAACGACTGAAGGGCTGGTAGCGGTGTTGCTGGGCCGGATAGGCAAGCTCAACAAATGCTTCCCAGTTTAGTTCTGCATAATAAAGGGGGGCGCGTAGCTCATAGGTTGCCTGTAATGTATCCGAAAGGCGTGCCAGCGTACCCAGTAGGCGTCCGTCGGCCACCAGATGCATCTGGTAGGCGGCTGTGGGAGCAGGGGGATCGCCGGGAACTAGGGCAATACGGTTGTTCAGGTGCAGGGTTTTGAGCAGGGTTTCGATCAGGCCCTTGAGATCAAAAAAGTCGATCAGGCGAGGTGCCACGTCCCAGCCCTCGGGGGCATGGGGGCCGCTCAATCCAATGATGAGCGCTTCATGTTCGGCAAAGCCGGGTATGGGCGTATCGGTACGCTCTGTACGCATAAAAACGCGGCCGAACTCAAAAAAGCGCAGCACCTGCCGGCCCCGGTTCTGGTTGTAAACGACAGTCTGGACCAGGCCGGGCAGCAGCGACGGACGCAGTACGGCCATTTCGGCCGAGATGGGGTTCAGCGTTTCAACCAGGATAGGTTCAGTGTCCTGAGGGGCAGTCGCAGCAGCCGGCGTGAAGTGGCGGACCACCTCGCGAGGTAGCAGACTGTTCGTGTAGATTTCTCGCAGGCCCATTCCGGCCAGCAGCATGCGCACGCGGCGACGCAGGGTCTGCGCGGGGGGTTCGGTGGGCACGCGCGCTGGTACAGTAAAGACGTCGGGCATGGGCAACCGGTCGTATCCGTGCACCCGACCCACCTCCTCAATCAGATCGATTTCTTCGGTTACGTCCGGACGATACAGGGGGATCGTACAGCGAAGATGCTGGCCTTCGAGTGTCGGTGCAAAGCCCAGGCGGTGCAGGATGCGGGTTACTTCAGCGGTCGGAATTTCAGTGCCCAGCACGCGTGCCAGCCGGGACAGGCGCAGCGTTACGCTGCGTGGCTCAAAACGGCGCATTTGCACATCGACAAGGCCGGGTACGATCTCGCCACCGGCTATTTCGACAATGAGCTGGGCTGCGCGGGCTGCTGCCCAGCGTTGCAGACCGGCATCAACACCCCGTTCAAATCGGTAAGACGAGTCTGTGTGCAGGTTCAGGGCTTTGGCGGTACGCCGAATGGTAGCAGGATCGAAATAGGCGCTTTCAATAAGGATATTTGTGGTGGTCTCGGTCACCTCGGAGTTTTCTCCTCCCATGATACCGGCCAGTGCAACCGGCCGTTCGGCATCGCAGATCAGCAGGGCGCCTTCCGGGAGCTGGCGGGTTTTCCCGTCCAGCGTGGTGAATTGTTCGCCGGCATGCGCGCGTCGCACATGGATGCGCCCGCCTATCAGTCGGTCAAAGTCGAAAGCATGCAATGGCTGGCCGCATTCGTGCATCACATAGTTGGTTACGTCCACCACGTTGTTGATGGAGCGCAGGCCGATAGCAGCCAGGCGCTGGCGTAGCCAGAGTGGCGAGGGGCCGACGCGCACATTGCGAATCAGCAGGGCAACGTAACGGGGACAGGCCTCCGGTGTGGCGATGGTAACCTGTACCTGACGAGCCGCTTCGCCACCGGGTTCGGGCACCGATACGTCGGGGCGGTGCAGCGGCCGGTCGAGCAGGGCCGACAGGTCGCGTGCCACGCCGAGGTGGCAGGTGGCATCGGCCCGGTTGGGCGTCAGGCTGACCTCCAGCCGGTAATCGGGCACCGTCAGGCCCTGTCGGTGCAGATATTCCGTAAAGGGCCGGCCTACTGGTAGGTCGTCGGGCAGCACCAGGATACCGCTGTGGTCGTCTGAGAGGCCAAGTTCGTCCTCGGCACAGATCATCCCTTCGGACAGCTCGCCTCGGATTTTCGTCTTGCGAATCGTTACGTGCTGGCGGTTGCCTTCCCGATCGGTCAGGAGCAGGGTGGTACCGGGGGTAGCCACGGCGACCTTCTGGCCCGCGGCCACATTGGGTGCGCCGCACACGATGGATACTGGCGCCCCGTTGCCCAGATCGACCCGGCAGCACGTCAGCCGATCCGCATGGGGATGGGGGTGCACCTCCAGTACCTGACCGATCACTACACCCTGCAGGTCGGTACCCAGAGGTTCCACAGTTTCCACTTCCAGACCCAGCCCGATCAGGGCTTCGGCCAGCTCAGCGGGCGACAGGTCCAGTTCGATGTATTGCTGTAGCCAGCGGTAGGAGAGCTTCATCGTTAAAACTGCTCCAGAAAACGCAGGTCGTTCTCGTAAAACAGGCGAATGTCATCGATGCCGTAGCGTAGCATGGCGATGCGTTCGACGCCCATTCCGAACGCGTAGCCGGTATAGCGTTCGGGATCGATACCTACAGCACGAAACACATTGGGATGTACCATGCCGCAGCCGAGAATCTCCATCCACTGACCACCCTCCGGATGGTCGGGCAGCGGCCACCAGATATCTACCTCGGCACTCGGTTCGGTGAAGGGGAAAAAGCTGGGGCGAAAACGCATGCGCACATCATCGCCAAAAAGCGCCCGGGCAAACAGGTACAGTACCTGCTTCAGATCGCCCATCGACACGTCGCGGTCTACGTAGAGACCTTCGACCTGATGGAACAGGCAGAACGACTTGTAGGAGACGGCTTCGTTGCGGTAGACGCGGCCCGGTGCAATGATGCGAATAGGGGGAGGGGTTTGCTCCATCACACGAATCTGCACGGGCGAGGTGTGCGTGCGGAGCACCACGGCGTCCCGGTACGAGGCGCCCTGACGCAGGAAGAAGGTGTCCTGCATATCTCGGGCTGGATGGTCGGGCGGAAAGTTCAGGGCGGTAAAATTGTGCCAGTCGTCTTCGATTTCCGGTCCTTCGGCGACTGAAAAGCCCAGCTGCTCAAAGACATGCACGATGGCCTCAAGCGTCTGGGTCAGCGGATGGAGCGAGCCGGTGAAAGCACGGCGGCCGGGCAGCGTCAGGTCAGGTACTTCGGTGCGGGGACGGGCTGCCTGGCGCAGGCGAGCGCGAGCTTCTTCCAGCCGCTGCTCGGCCAGGCGCTTCAGCGCATTCAACTGCTGACCGATGCGGGGACGTTCTTCCGGAGGGATCTCCCGAATGCGTTTGAATAGATGCGTGATCTGACCGCTTCGCTGTCCTAAGAAGCGAATGCGGAAAGTCTCGGCCGCTTCCTCCGAGTCGATGGGCGTGTTTTCGATGGCGTGACGTAGCGCTTCGAGTTCTTCTTGCATGGAGATCGCCATGGCGTGTCCGGAAATAAGAAAGCCCGCCGGCCTGTAACAGGGGCGGGCTGGGAATACCTGCACGACGTTCGGCGCCCCGGTTACAGGCCAGCGGCGCGAACGCGGAAAAATCGGATGGTGGGCAACAGCTTCATGCCGAAACAGCACGTACGATCTGACTGAAGGTATCAGGATCGTTGACCGCCAGATCGGCCAGCACCTTGCGGTTCAATTGAATGTCAGCTTTACGAACCGCCCCCATAAAGCGGGAATAGGTGGTGCCATTCTGGCGCGCTGCTGCATTGATACGGATGATCCACAGCCGCCGGAACTGGCGCTTACGCTGGCGGCGATCCCGGTAAGCATACTGGAGTGCTTTTTCTACAGCGTGCTTGGCAATCGTGTAAATCTTACTCCGCCGGCCCCAGTAACCCTTTGCCATATTCAGGATCTTCTTGCGCCGGCGGCGTGCTGCGGCTTTATTTGTGGCGCGTGGCATGACCTTCGTTTCCTCCAGCGTTATCCCTTAGGACCCATATGCAACAGACGCCGAATGCGGCCCACATCGGTTGCGTCAACCAGGGCGCTCTGGCGCAGACGACGTTTCCGTTTTTTGGATTTTTTGGTCAACAGGTGGCTATGAAAAGCTCGCCGCCGTTTGATCTTGCCGGTAGCGGTTACTTTGAACCGCTTTTTGGCCCCACTGTTTGTTTTAACTTTTGGCATAGCTTCTGTCCTTTCGCAATCCCAAAGAGGCTGCTATTATACGCTTCAGCCCTCCTTTCGGCAAGCCGCTCTACAACGTCTTCTATGGAAGGTAAGGGAATTTATGATGAAACGTTTATTTCTTTTTCGTGGGAGAGAGAATCAGTGTCATCCGCCGGCCTTCCATTTTGGGCGGTTGGTCAATCTTGGCCACATCCTGAAGCGCCTCAATAAATCGACGTAGTAGATCCAGCCCGGCATCCTGATAGATGATGTCCCGTCCCCGGAACTGCACCCACGCCTTTACCTTGTGCCCGTCTTCGAGGAAGTGACGGGCGTGGCGCGTCTTGAACTCGAAATCGTGGGTATCTGTGTGAGGACGGAAGCGAATCTCTTTAATCTGCTGGGCATGTTGCTTACGGCGCGCCTCTTTTTCTTTTTTCTGCTGCTCGTAGCGGAACTTGCCATAGTCGATAATTCTACAGACCGGTGGGTTGGCATTAGGAGCCACTTCCACCAGGTCCAGCCCACGCTGGCGGGCCATTTCCAATGCGGTCTGCAGATCGTAAATGCCGTGTTGTCCTTCGGGGTCAACGACACGAACGCGAGGCGCGCGGATTTCTTCGTTGACCCGGAATTTGTCTACCTTAGCGATAGCTCCTACCTGGTTTGGTTCATGGATGCAACAACCTCAATCGGAGCGGACTCACGCACAGCACGCCCAGGAGTTCCACCCGGTTCAGGCAAATTTAAGCGTTTTCCGAAACGGTTGCACGTTGCATGGTCGCTTCGATTTCGGTGCGCAGGTGCTTGATAAAGTCGTCGAGTGTGCTGGGACCCAGATCACCCGCCCCGTGCTTACGAACGGCTACCGTGCCAGCTTCACGCTCTCGACGACCTACGATCAGCATGTAGGGAATCTTCTGAACCTCTGCCTGACGAATTTTGTAGCCGATCGTTTCGGTACGGGTGTCCACCGTTACCCGGAAGCCGGCTTCCAGTAGCTGGCGACCGATCGTTTCGGCATACTCATTCAGCTCGTCATTGAGCGGCAGCACGGCTACCTGCACAGGGGCCAGCCAGAGCGGAAAGTTGCCAGCGCAGTGCTCAATGAGCACGCCAATAAACCGCTCCAGAGAGCCAAACGGCGCGCGATGGATCATCACAGGCCGATGTTTCTGATTATCGGCCCCGATGTAATACAGGTCGAACCGCTCAGGCAGTACATAGTCGAGTTGTACGGTGCCAAGCTGCCAGCGACGCCCCAGCGCGTCACGCACCATGAAGTCGAGTTTGGGCCCATAAAAGGCGGCTTCACCGATTTCTTCTGTGGCCCGGAGGCCCATTTCCGCCGCCGCTTCGCGGATGGCCTGCTCGGCTTGCTCCCAGAGCGCATCGTCGCCCACGTATTTTTCGCGATTGTTCGGGTCGCGCAGCGAAATCTGCGCTTCGAACTCGTCGAAGCCCAGCGCCCGGAAGACATAAAGGGTCAGGTCGATAACATTTTTGAATTCCTCTTTGACCTGATCCGGCCGGCAGAAAATGTGGGCGTCGTCGATGGTGAAGCCGCGGACGCGGGTCAGACCACTCAACTCGCCCGTTTGCTCATAGCGATAGACCTGACCGAACTCGGCCAGCCGAAGCGGCAGCTCGCGATAGGAACGCGGGCGATCTGCATAGATCATGATGTGGTGCGGGCAGTTCATGGGTTTGAGCAGATAGCCCTCGCCCGTTTCCGGGTTTTCAAGCATGGGCGGAAACTGGCTGTCCTTGTAGTACGGATAATGCCCGCTGGTTCGGTACAGCTCCAGGCGGCCGATATGCGGTGTAACTACTGGTTGATAGCCCCGCCGGATCTGCTCCTCCCGCAGGAAAGTGATCAGCGTTTCACGCAGTGTGGCGCCACGGGGTAGCCAGAGCGGAAGCCCGGGCCCGACCTTCGGGCTGAAGGTGAACAGCTCCAGCTCTCGGCCCAGTTTGCGATGATCGCGTTTGCGCGCTTCCTCAAGCCGGTGGAGGTATTCGTCCAGCTCTTTCTTTTTAGGGAAGCTAATGCCATAGATGCGGGTAAGCTGTGGGCGGCGTTCATCGCCACGCCAGTAAGCACCGGCCACATTGAGTAGTTTGACGTGCTTGATGTAGCCCGTTGAGGGCACGTGCGGCCCCCGACAGAGATCGACAAAGTTACCCTGGCGATAGAAAGTGATCGTGCCCTCTTCCAGTTCTTCGATCAGCTCGACTTTGTAGGGATCTCCTTTTTTCTTGAAATACGCCAGCGCTTCCTCTTTGGAGACCGGGATGCGTTCATAGGGCACATCCCGGCGGGCGAGCTCCCGCATTTTCTCTTCGATGCGGGCCAGGTCGTCGGCCGACAGTTTGCGTCCATTCAGGTCTACGTCGTAGTAAAAGCCCTGCTCGATCGGCGGGCCGATCCCGAATTTAACGCCCGGATAGAGGGCCTCGAGCGCTTCGGCCATCAGGTGCGCCGTCGAATGCCAGTAGACGGCCTTACCTTCCGGATCCTGCCACGTCAGAATGCGCACGCGGGCATCCTCTTCGATCGGACGACTCAGGTCGCGTACCTCACCGTTGACTTCAATGGCCAGTGCCTCACGGGCCAGGCGCGGTGAGATCTGCGCGGCCAGTTCACGTCCGGTGATTCCTTTCGGAAACGTGCGCTCTGAACCGTCTGGAAACGTAAGGTGAATAACGTTGGGCTGTCCGTTGCCTGCCATCATCCTTGCCGGTTTGCATGGCCCTTTCTACCCGCAATCGTACGGGGATGCTCCCGCATACCAACAGGTTGTAACCTGATCGCGGTGGTTTCCGTAGACCGAGCCGCTTCTACGATGCTACATTCACAACCTTCCCTCTGCGACGCATGGTCAGGTCTGGTTCTATGTGGATGGTGGCGCTGTGCCTGTGGCTGACCGGTGCGCTTCAGGCGCAGCCGCAGCAGGCCCCAACGCTACGCGCGGTACGGCTTACCGATGCTTTAAAATTGGACGGCCATATTGACGAGAGGGTCTGGCAAAAAGCGCCGGCTGCAACAGATTTCTGGCAACGGGAACCGCATGATGGCCATCCTGCTACCGAATCTACCGAGGTGCACGTGCTCTATGATAAAGAAGCGCTTTATGTCGCATTTATCTGCTATGATCAGGCGCCCGATCAGATTCTGCGCCGGCTGGCCCGACGCGACCGGTGGGTGCCGGCCGACTGGGTAGGCGTGCTGATCGACAGCTATCGGGATCGCAAAACGGCCTTTGCTTTTCTGGTCAATGCGGCCGGGACAAAAAGCGACTTTCTCATTTTAAACGACGCTGAACAGGATTTTAACTGGGATGCCCTGTGGGAGGCACACGTGGCAATGCGGGAAGATGGGTGGAGCGCAGAATTCCGGATCCCTTTTGCTGCGTTGCGCTTCAGCCGAACGGATACACTGCGGTGGGGCATTAACTTTATTCGCATCATTGGGCGAAAGAATGAGCAAGTTTTCTGGGCGTACATACCCCGAACATCGGGCGGATTCGTCTCTAAATTTGGAACTCTTGAAGGAATCGAAGGGATTCGGCCGCCCCGGGCGTTGCTGTTGACACCATACGTAGTAGCCAGCGGAACGCGCTGGAGCGCCGAGCTGGTGCCCGGTTACCTTCACCGACTTAGTCCGACGTTTCGCACAGGCGGAGATGTGCAGTACAACTTATCCGACAATACCGTTTTGAACCTGACCGTAAATCCCGATTTTGGCCAGGTCGAATTGGATGAAGTGGTGCTCAATCTGACCGCTTTTGAAACTTTCTACCCTGAAAAACGCCCGTTTTTTCTGGAAGGAACGTCAATTTTTCAAACAGTAGGGAGCAGCGGCGATGGCGCGCTACGGACCTATCTCTTTTACTCGCGGCGGATTGGTCGCCAACCTCGCGGCTACTACAGCCTGCCTGACACTGGAGAGGTCAAGGACTGGCGAGTTGTGGAAAACCCGGCCGCCGTACCCATTCTCGGTGCGGTCAAGCTAAGTGGAAGAACGACCGATGGCTGGGCCTTTGGTCTGCTGAATGCGCTCACGCAGCGCACCTACGCTGTATATGAGCATGTCAATGGTCAACGTCAGCGTATTCGCACCGAGCCGCTTACAGCTTATACCGTAGCGCGCGTGCAGCGTGAACTGCCAGCACCAGCCTCCTATGTGGGGCTCATTGGTACGGCTACCTGGCGCGAGGCGGGTATGGTGCGTCGGGCCTATACAGGTGGGGTGGACTGGCGCTGGAATCCCTGGGACTATGGACTGGTCACCGAAGGGCTATTTTCTTTCAGCCGTCGCATACGACAGAACGGAGCACCTCAGGTGGGTTATCAGGGACAGATGCGTGTCGGAACGCTACGATCGCCCTACATCGTGGGCCTGGTAGGGGTCAACTTTGCTACACGTGACTATGACCCCAACGACGTGGGCTTTCACATGTTGACGAATTTTGCCGTTACGTATATCTGGATGCAATGGCGCTATCTGCGTCCCTGGGGGCCATTCTGGCAAGTGCGACTGAATCAGAATTACTGGTGGGCCTATCGGCTTTCGCCCGGCTTGCTTCTGAGGCGAGGTATCAGTCCCAATCTGCACCTGCAGTGGCGGAACTTCTGGTGGATCCGATTGGGGCTCAATCTTGAATCTGAAGGTTGGGATCTGTACGAATCACGAGGGGCCGGGTTGTTTCGCAGTCCGCAGCGCTGGAACGTCTGGACTTCCGTGAGCACGGACGAGCGGCGTGCGGTGATGGTGTCGCTTCGGGGCAACCGACAGGTTGATCAATATGGCGGCAAGGTATGGGGTGGAGGACTCAGCGCGACGGTACGCTTCGGTGAGCGCACCGACTTCAGCCTGGATCTCAGCGCGAGCTTCCGGCGCCGGGAAGTGGCCTGGGCGCAAAATGTACCTGATATGGAGGCGCCTGGTGTTACCACCAGTGTGTTCGGGCGGCGTGAGGTGGACCGTATTAGTTTGACGCTGCGAGGCACGCACACGTTTACGCGAGATCTGACGTTGCAGGGCTATGTGCAGTGGTTTGGGGCGCGGGTCCGCTATCGAGATTTTCAGCGATTGGGCAACGATGGACGGCTGGCACCGCTTTCGGTACCGTATGACCGCGATCGCTACGGCAACCCGGACTTTCAACAGGGGACGCTGAACATCAATGTGATCCTGCGCTATGAGTATCGACCGGGCTCGACGCTGTATGTGGTCTGGACCTGGAGCCAGCAGGGCTGGCATGAACCGAAGATCGGTGATTCCTACTGGGCGTTCATGCAGCGGGTGTTGCAGCGGTCGCCCACCAGCGTGTTGCTGGTGAAGTGGACGTATACATGGGGCGCCTAAAAGCAGCAGGGGCAGGCATGCGCCTGCCCCTGCTGCAAGTGGGTCCTAGTGGATTCGAACCACTGACCTCCACGATGTCAACGTGGCGCTCTAACCAACTGAGCTAAGGACCCGTGCAACCGCTCGGGAAAGATACCACTCCCGATGCGGGCATTTCAAGCCACAAGGCGCGTCTGAAGTTCCCGGTCTGTTTGCTTTCACAGAAAGCCTATGCGCCAATGTTCGTATTTTGCGGAGGGCTACGCTGGTGTCGGCGTCAGCGGGTGGTTACGTTGAGGCAGGACACGCCCGCGCATTCGCCGGGGGGCCTTCGCTTTGAAAGCACGGACGAATGGGACTGATACCGCATGTATTGCATGGCTGGTGTTTGTCGCCTGCTGAGGCGCAGGCGTTACAACGTAAGCTGGCCCGACAGGTCCGCTTTGAGGTGCCGGAGCGCATGGAGACGGTAGCCGGGTTGGATGTGAGTGTACGGGGCAAGCGGGGGCGGGCGGCCGTGGTGGTGTGGGAGGTGGCAACGCAGCAGGTGCTGGAAAGTCTGACCGTCGACGGTGAGGTCTCGTTTCCTTACATCCCCGGATTGCTCAGTTTTCGAGAAGTGCCGTTATTGTTGAGGGTGCTGGCGCGGTTGCATACCACGCCGGATGTACTGATGGTGGACGGGCAGGGGGTAGCGCATCCACGTCGGTGTGGATTGGCGACGCACCTGGGGGTGCTGCTGGATCATCCCACGGTAGGCGTGGCCAAGTCGCGATTGGTCGGGCACCATGCTGCGCCCGATCTGGAAAAAGGGAGCTGGGTACCGCTTTATGACCGGGAGGAGGTAATCGGTGCGGTAGTGCGCACGCGCACGGGGGTGCGGCCCGTGTACGTGAGCGTGGGGCATCGTATGACGTTGGAGACAGCCGTGGCGTTGACCCTGCGTTGCTCCACGCGCTATCGCCTGCCGGAGCCCACGCGTCTGGCCGATCAACTCAGCCGGCAACGCGCGCCGTGACAGGCGTGCCGGATTGGAGACTGGTGGTCAGAAGCGTACGCGGATGCGCAGGTTGAACGTGCGGGGCGTCAGACGGGTGGGGATGCGTTTCCAGATGCCATTCTGGCCGGGAATCCAGCTGTAATCGACGGTGTTGGTCATGTCGAACATGTTAAGGAGTTCGCCGCTCAGCTCCAGATGGATCGGCCGTCCATCGGGCAGACGGGTCAGCTCCAGCGTTTTGGTAGCGCCTATATCTACCCGGCGATACTCTGGATAACGGGCCGACATGCGGGGACCGGGGACCTGCGTTACGTATGTGCCCACGCGGCGGCCGGGGACCGGTGGAGTATAAGGCAGGCCACTTCCGAACAGGATACGCAGGTGGAGCTTCCAGGTCGGATCGCCAGGCACGTAGTCCTGTACGAAAAGCGATAAGGTGTGCCGTTGATCAGTGGGACGCGGTCGCCAGCCCCGATTGTAGGCATTCTGATAGGCAGGCAGAAAGTGCTCGCGTGTGACCAGGAAACCGTAGTTCACCCAGCTTTCGACACCGGGCACAAACTCACCCCGCACCTGCAGGTCGAGGCCGTAGGCGTAGCCGTAACTGTCGTTGAGGCCACTGTATTCCAGGCGTACGTTTTCGACTTCGTAAGAAATCAAGCGATCCAGATTTTTCCAGTAGGCTTCGGCACGTAGGTAAAGTCGCTGGCGGGGTAAGAAGTACTCAGCACCGGCCACTACAAGGTGTGCCCGTTGTGCTTTCAAGTTACGGTTCAGTTGATCGCGCAGCGGACGTTCGGGGGTGGGTTGCCCACGCAATTCCTGATAGGAAGGGGGCTGGTAATAAATGCCCCAGGCACCGGTTAACGTAAGTACTTCGGAAGCCTTATAGCGGATCGACAGGCGTGGAGAGAAGGTCCATTCGCCGTTAAAGTCGAAGTAATCCAGGCGTGCGCCCAGTGTGAGGCGCAGGCGGTTTTCAGGGAGTAGTTCTATGGCGTCCTGCACGTACGCTCCGGTCTGCCAGGTATTCAGGCGTGCACGGGCCTTCAGGCTGTCCAGCACGACACGTAGCAGCCCCTGGCCGGAGGGATTGGCGCCGATGGCCACAGAGCGTTCGTCAAGCCGATCGATAAAGACCAGACGACGTACGTAGACACCTGCCTCAATCGCGTGCCGGTGGGGGTAGATCTGCCAGCGTTGGGTGGCCGTCCAGGTTCGTACACGCACCTGGTTATCGGCCGTGTCCTGCTGGCGGGCGGCCCCTTCGGGTACGTGTTCCCCACTACCAGGGTCCACCTGATACAGTACAGCACGGGCTCGCACGTCGCGGTATTCGTTCTCTACGGTTTCAAAATAAGCGATTTCGTGGGCAAGACGAAGATTGGAAGTCAACCAGCTTGCAAGGCGTGCGCCCCCGAAATGGGTGCGAAAGCCTGCCCGTTCCTCCCCTTCGTAGTCCAGCCAGATGGATTCGAGGGAAGACGGTTGCGTGGGGTCGAGGCTGACCGTGCCGAAATAGGTCTTGCGCGTGCCCGGATCGAGTAGAAAATCGTGACGGGCGATGATGCCAAGCAGCTCCAGCGTGTGGCGGGCGGAGGGACGAAAGGTCAGCGTGCCCTGCAGATCGGTGTAGTCCGGCTGGTAATTCCCTTTAAGCTCCTGCGTGCTGAAAAAGCGGCGGGCCCGAGCCTTTCGGACGCCGATCATCCAGCCAAGCTTACCCTCAAGAGCTGAAGCGCCAGCTGCCAGCCCTGCATCCAGCAGCGACAGAGTGGCCGATCCCCGCAACGGCTCCTGATAAGGACGCCGGTAGCGTACTTCCAGGGCTGAGGAGAGTTTGCCACCGTAGCGGGCGGGAAAACCGCCGGCATAGAGCGTGATCTGATCGGTTAAGGCCAGGTTCAGCAGCCCCAGCCCTTCCTGTTCGCCTTTCTGCGCCCGAAAGGGTAAGTATACCTCGAAGCCGTCGATGAAGACCAGGTTTTCGTTGTAGCCGCCACCCCGGACCGAGTACTGGTAAGAGAGTTCGTTGTTAGAGACAACGCCGGGCAGTACTTTCAGCGCTCGAAAACCGCTGCTGAGCGGGGCCGGGATACGCTGCGCAGTCTCCGGGTCGATCGTAAAGACGCCTGCCTCGGTTTCGACCGCCCGTGCCTCAATGGTTACGTCTTCCAGTTCGATAACTTCGACGGCCAGCGCGATGTCGAGCCAGGAGGTCGCGTCACGTACTACCTGTACTGTATCTCGTCGGGTCACGTATCCGATGGCCGAAAAGCGCAGCACATAACGGCCGGTCGGCAGACGGAGCTGATAGCGACCTGCCTCATCGGTGGCGGTACCGTAATTTGTACCATCGACGAGCACCGTTACGTTGACGAGCGGGGCGCCTGTCTCGGCATCGGTAACACGCCCGGCCACACGTCCCCACCCCTGTGCCAGCACCGTTGCAGCAGGAAGGAACAGCAGCAAAACAAGTAAACGCACCATATGCGGCCCGCCTCGTCGGGCGTACATAATCTTCTTGTTATAAAGAAGTCTGCTGAGGTTGTAGCAATGGAAGCGGCCGAAGGCGGGCTATGGGGAGTGAAACTTTTTACAAGTTATCGACGGAATGCTGGCATTTTCAATAGGCTTTGGCAAAAACTACCCGCTGTTTGGACGGCTTACCGGTCAGCATGTCACAGCCTTCCTCGCGCGTGCCGAGTGCTTCGGCATCGCGATCGAGCGGAATGCAGCGAATGGTTGCTTTGGTTTCCTCTTGGATACGGGCTTCTGTTTCCGGGGTACCGTCCCAGTGAGCCAAGATGAAGCCTCCTTTTTCCTCAAGTACTTCTTTGAATTCCTCGTAAGTATCGACGCGGGTGGTCATTTCGTCACGGAAGGCACGGGCACGAGCCAGCAGATGCTGCTGGATGTCGTCGAGCAGTGCACGTACGCGTTCGGCCAGTCCAGACAGGGGGACCGTTTCCTTGGTGCGTGTGTCGCGGCGAGCCAATTCTACCGTTCCCTGTGCCACATCGCGAGGGCCGATAGCTACCCGGACCGGGACCCCCTGCACCTCGTATTCATTGAACTTCCAGCCCGGTCGATGCGTCTCGCGGGCATCGAGTTTGACGGTGAAGCCCGCGTCTTTCAGCTCGCGTTCGATGCGCTGGGCTCGCTCCAGCACAGCCGACTTTTCGGCGTCATTCCGAAAGATGGGAATGATAACCACCTGGGTGGGAGCCAGGCGCGGAGGGAGCACCAGTCCTTGATCATCAGCATGGGTCATCACCAGGGCTCCGATCAGTCGGGTTGAGACACCCCAGGAGGTGGCCCAGACGTATTCCAGCTCGTTATTCTGGTTCTGGAACTTGCAATCGAAGGCCCGGGCGAAGTTCTGACCCAGGAAGTGGCTGGTGCCGGCCTGCAGCGCCTTGCCGTCTTGCATGAGGGCTTCGATGCAGTAGGTCTCGACAGCACCGGCAAAGCGCTCGTTGGGGGTTTTAACTCCCTGAATGACCGGCATGGCCATGTACTCTTCCGCAAAGGTCGTGTAGATGTCCAGGATGCGCAGGGCTTCTTCGATGGCTTCTTCGCGGGTAGCGTGAGCGGTATGGCCTTCCTGCCAGAGGAATTCCATGGTGCGCAGGAACAGCCGCGTGCGCATCTCCCAGCGCACCACGTTCGCCCATTGATTGATCAGGATGGGTAGATCCCGCCAGGACTGAATCCAGCGACTGAACGTGTCCCAGATGATCGTCTCGCTGGTGGGGCGAACGATCAGGTTTTCTTCCAGTTTGGATGCTGGATCGGGGATGAGCCGGCCGTTTTCGTCAAGCTTCAGCCGGGAGTGCGTCACCACGGCGCACTCCTTGGCAAAGCCTTCCACGTGTTCGGCTTCTTTCGCCAGAAAGGATTCCGGGATGAACAGGGGAAAGTAGGCATTTTCATGGCCGGTTTCCTTGAACATGCGGTCGAGTACGGCCCGCATGTTCTCCCAGAGCGCGTAGCCATTGGGACGAATGATCATGCAGCCCCGTACGGGCGAATAATCAGCCAACTTGGCCGCCCGTATAACATCCACATACCACTGAGCGTAGTCGACCGAACGTGGTGTAATAGCGTCAGCCATACTGTACAGGGATTGAAAGCAAAACAGGACACGTCAGACCTCTGGCGCGTTCTCTAACGCTTCAGACGCTGCAAAAGTCGAAATCGGCCTGCAATTTGGTTCTTTTTTTACCGGAAGGCGTTCGCGAATATAGGTGTGAAGGGGCTGACAGACAAGCGCCAAACTTTTTAGGAAGCCCCGACGTTAACACCATGAACAATCCGTTAACCAGACCGGGCCCGAGCCATGAACCGCCTGCTGCATCATCTGCATACCACGAAGCCGGCCCGCGGTAGCTTCTGGATCCTGCTGCTGGCCGGTCTGCTGCTGCCGGGACTGACAGGCTGCTACACGCAGCTGGCGGCCACCGAACGGGTCTATTATGAGGAAGGGGAAACCTACGAGCGTCAGCCGGACCGGGTCATTGTGGAGCGCTACGATGACGATAGCACGGTGGTCAGGGAGTACTATTACTACGATCGCCCGTCGTACTACTATCGCCGCTATTTTGCGCGTTTCTATGGGGATCCGTTTTTCTACTACGACTGCCTTGATCCGTTTTATTACGATCCCTTCTACTGCGATCCATTCTATTACGGACCGACCTTCCGTTTCCGGCTGGGCTTCTACTTCGGGGATCCATTCTTTTTCTGGCCGCCTTTCCATCACATACACCATGGATATTACTGGTTTTACGGCTTTGGGTATTACTATAGCCCGTATTACTGGGCCTACCATCCCGGCCATTTTTACTCGCGCGTTTACTTTTTCGGGCTGGATCGAGGGCGGATCGCGCGGAATTACGTGCCACGGGGAGCTTCAGTGGGGCGTAGTGCCTGGATGGGCCGTAGTCCGCGTTCCAGGCGTATCCTGAGGGATCGGGATGATGCGTATGCACGCCCGCGGTCGATTGTCCGCACCACGCGGAGCACAACGGTCACGCCACGGGGGTCGTCAACCGGCGTAGAACGGTACAGTACGCAGGAGGCGACGCGGACGCGGGCGCGTACGATGCGACGCACGCGCAACACGCAGGTACGCGGCGCTGAACGGCCCCGTGCGGTAACGGGCCGTTCGACGATAACGCGGCGTGCGCCGCGCTCCAGTGAACGAGCGCGTCCTACGGTGACGCGGGGCGCTCCGCATCGGGTCGACAAAGGGCGCTCAAGACCCACTGAAAAGGGACGGGCAACGGTAAGACGGGCACCCAGAAATCAGGGCGCAGGGCCGCATGTCCAACGGACGCCGTCCAGGCGTGTCCCCAGGCAGTCGGCGCGTCCGCCAAGGCGTACGCGATCGCGTGGGGGCAACAACGACCGACAGGAGCTTCAGTACCACCGCCCTGGGGTGGAACGCACCTACCAGGTACCATCTGTGCGACGGATGAGGTCGCCGGAGCGTTCTCGGATGGTAAGACGCGCGATACCGCTTTCGCCCCGGCTGCGGACCGCTCCATCGCGCACCAGTACGTCAACGCCGCGCGTGCACTCGGCCCCAAGGAGGCATTCGACGCCGGCTTTTCAGTCTTCTGGAAGTCGGTCCTCAGCAAGCAGCCGGGCAACAGTCCGCAGTAGGAGTGGGCGCGGGCATTGAACGGCTTTCTACATGGCGGATGGCTTCTCACAAAAAAGCCCGCGTATGGACACTTCGCGGGCTTTCACATGAACGGAGGCAGGGTGGCGTGCCTGTGTCCTTTTTCACCAAGCATAACATAGGCTATGAAGTACGTCGTACGGGAGCTGCTGGGTGGACTCTGCTGGCTCATACTCTTCACGATGCCAGTGTATGCCCAGACTGTGGATGACGCCTGGCGCTTTTCACAGCGGCTATCGGGCGTTGGAGTCCGTCTGACAGCTATGGCCGGGGCCAGTACAGCGGGGGTTGCCGACTATGGTACCCTTTACAGCAACCCGGCGGGATTGGGCTACTACCGGAGCTCAGAGGTCGTGGGCGGGCTGACCTGGCTCACTGCCCGGGATGCTGCTACCTACTATGTGCCCGGTAACCGCTTTGACTGGGAAAGTGACCTGCGCACGACCAACCTGGATCATCTGGCGGCTGTTTACAAGGTGCCAACGGTACGTGGTTCGCTGGTGCTGGCTATGGCCTATGCCCGGGTGGCCGACTTCTCACGCCGCCTCTACTTTCAGGGCGATAACAATACCAACTCGATCACCGATTCCTATCTGCCGTATCCAGATGAGTACACCGTAACTCCTGACGGAACGTTACAATTCAACAACGACATTCCCTTCATTGCCTATCAGGCCGGTGCCATCGAATTTTTGCCTTTAGAATACGAGGCCGGGCGCTATCCGTTCTATCAAGCCGTAGCCCCGGGGACGACCATCCGACAAATTGGCGAGGTGACTGAGGAAGGGGGACTCTACGAGTTGAGTTTTGGCGGGGCGCTGGAAGCAGCACCCAACCTGTTTGTGGGGGTTGCGGTCGGCATCGTCAATGGGGGCTATCGTTTTGAGCGGCTATACGAAGAAAACGATTTTCGCAACGAGAACACGCCGGATCTGTACGTGGTGGCCGTTGATGATGGTTTGCTGCGCGGATTCGACCTGCTACAGGCGCGTGAATTTTTTGAAGCAGACCTGCAGGGCTTCAGCATCCGTACCGGATTGTCGGCGCGCCTGTCGTCGGGGTGGCGTCTGGGAGTGGGCGTCGAAACGCCCGTCTTTTTCTCTGTGCAGGAAGATTACACCACGGAGCTGGCGACGTTCTTTGATGAGGGAGGGACACTCCGATATGGTGGACAACCCGGGGATGCAGGAACGGGATCGTTCGACTATGAGATACGCACACCCTGGCGGTTGCGGCTTGGGGTGGCTTATCAGACACGGCAGCTTTACATAGGATTGGATCTGGAGTTGATCGACTGGTCCCAGATGCGCTTTGATGCTTCCACCAACCGCAGTTTCATCCAGGATCTGAACCGTCAGGTGCGGGATACGATGGAGCCGGTGCTCAACACGCGGCTGGGACTGGCCTACCATCTGGGAGAAACGACGCTGTACGGAGGCGTGGCCGTCTTTCCGGATCCGCACCGGGCTGAAATTCAAGAGGCGGAAGCTGACCGTCGGCGTGTCTTTGGCGCGCTGGGCGCTTCGATTCAACTGGCCGAATCGTTTCGGCTTCACATTGGCTGGACGCAGGAGCAGTTCAACGACTACTACCAGCCCTATGGGGATGTCGAGACGCCCCCCCCGTACGTCCGCGAAGCGGTCCGGCGGAATCGGTTTGTGGTCGGACTGACCTACACCCTGCAACCCCCACGGCCTCGTGCTACCCGTCCGCCTCGTCGCCGGTAGGAGTACGGGCTTCTCGTCGGCGTTGCTGCATCAGGCGGCGATAGCGGTTGGCAGCCTGCACATGTTCACGGAAGGTGCGGCTGAAGATGTGTCCGCCTTCCCCATCGGCCACAAAGTACAGGTAATCGTGTGCTTCAGCGTAGAGTACGGCATCAATGGCATTGGGGGACGGGTTGGTGATCGGACCGGGCGGTAGTCCACGAAAGCGGTACGTGTTGTATGGATGGGCGATTCGATAGTCAGCAAAAAGCAAGCGGCGTTTTTGCCCCTCTCGCTGCAGGATAGCATACTGGACCGTGGGATCGGCTTGCAGTGGCATACCTCGGCGCAGGCGGTTCAGATAGACGCCTGCGATACGGGGCCGTTCTTCAGGGCGGGCTTCCCATTCGACAATAGAAGCCAGTGTAATGACCTCGTCGATAGTCAGGCCCAGGCTATCAGCGCGGGCACGTCGTTCGGGGGTAAAAAAGTCGAGAAAGTGCCGGTGCACGCGTCGAATCACTGTGCGCGGGTCGGTGAGCCAGTAGAAGAAGTAGGTGTCGGGAAGTAGCCGGCCAAACAGGTGGTTTGTGTCGGTACGCAGTTCGGCCGCCAGGTTGCTGTCACGCAATGCGGCCAGCATGGAGTCAGGTGGGCAGGCCAGGGCATTGCACACGAGGGCCGCTACAACTTCCGGACGAGAGCCCGGAGGGATCGTCACCCGCACAGGTGTCTGCAAGCCCCGCCGCAGCACGCTGAGCAGATGATAGTTGGAAGCCCCGGCCTCAAACGTGTAGTAGCCCGCCTTGATCTGGCGATGCCAGCCGGTCAGACGTGCCAGCCAGACAAAGGGCTTCTGATAGCGCAGGATGCCTGCCCTCTGGAGTGAGTCCACAACCTGTGGGAATGTGGCTGCCCGAGGAATTTTCACGCCACGTGTGCCTTCGTACGCAGGCGTATTGGGCGCCAGCGCGATTCCTACCAGCCCTCCGGCGCAAAGCAGAAGAATCAGCACAATGCCAGCAATCCAGCGCTTCATGTTCGTTCTTACGGAGCGTCCTGGTATTTCTGTCGTTCCAGCGCGCGTGTTTCGTCAATGACGCGTTCAAACAGGCGGCGTACCGCCTCGTTGGAAAGGGGACCTTCGTTGGCTGAGAGCACGTTACGCAGTACTTCTTCTTCACGCTCGGGTACATATACTGGTAATCCCAGCTTCTTTTTGATATAGCCAATGATATTGGCGCAACGTGCGCGTTCGTTCAGCAGGCGCAGGATAGCCCGGTCGATCTCGTCGATGCGCCGTCGCCAGGGAATCATGTCTGCCTCAGTTGGCGATTCGGGTAGCTCCGGGCGGTGGTTTTGGGCGTGATCGATGGCGCTGTGGAGTTGTTCGAGCGACATAGGCAAGCATAGCCGGATTTCAGTCAGACAGCGCAGGGATGGCGGCCAGCGTCAGTGGGCTTCTTTGTCCGGCCTGTGCTTTGAAGTAGCCCGTAATCGCGATCATGGCAGCATTGTCCATACAGTAAGGAAGCGGCGGAATATACAACTGCACATCCAGCGCTTCAGCCAATGTCTGGGCTGCAGCGCGTAGGCCTGAGTTGGCCGAGACACCACCCACGATGGCCACATGACGGAGACCGGTGTCGAGAATGGCCCGGCGAAGCACGTCGATCAGTACATCGACGACGGCTTGCTGGAACGAGGCGCAGAGGTCGGCGCGGTGTTGTTCAAGTAGGCGGACCCGCTCTGCCTGCGAAAACTGATCGAGGTAATAGCGCACGGCTGTTTTCAGGCCACTGAACGAAAAATCGTATCCTTCCAACCGGGGGCGAGGGAATGTTACAAAGTCGGGACGGCCCTGGCGAGCCAGTCGGTCGACTTCCGGACCGCCGGGATAGCCCAGGCCCAGCAGGCGGGCCACTTTGTCGAAAGCCTCGCCGGCTGCGTCGTCGCGGGTACGGCCCAGAAGCGTATGGCGGAAGCCTGCGTCGACGCGCATCAACTGCGTGTGTCCGCCGGAGACGATCAGGCATAGATAGGGAAAGGGTGGTGAGGGAGGCTCAATAAAGACCGAGTAAATATGGCCCTCCAGATGGTTAACGCCGATGAGCGGGCGGCCCAGTCCCAGCGCAAAGGCTTTGGCAAAGCTCAGCCCCACCAGCAGCGATCCTACCAGGCCGGGTCCGTAGGTGACGGCAATGGCGTCGAGCTCCGAGGGATGCAGATCGGCTTCCTGTAGCGCCTGGCGAACAACCAGAACAATGCGCCGCTGGTGATCCCGAGAAGCAAGCTCCGGCACGACGCCACCGTAGCGCAGGTGCGTGGTCTGTTGGGAGGCCACCACGTTCGCGGACAACTGACCCCTGATAACCACGGCAGCGGCCGTGTCGTCACAGGACGTTTCGATTCCAAGAATGACTTCAGGCAGCGTCACCACAACCTGGATTGATGCATGGGAAAACCTCGGAGCTGAAAGGCATGCAGGAAAGCGCGAAAGGTTTCCATCGAAGCAACAATTGGACAGCAGGGCCGTTCTTGACAATAAAGGTCAGATCATGTACACTATAGACACGAGCTTAACGGTAGCAAAAGCCATGCGTAAGACCTTCCTGCTAATCGGACTGGTCGTGCTGCTGGGGGTAACGGTCCCGGCTCAGGCCCAGCTTCGCACCGAGGTTTCGTCGGCTGTACAGCGTGCTCCCATGCGCCTGTATCGTCCGGGCACTGGATTTTCGTTGAGCGATCTGTTCAGCCCGAAATACTTTCGCATGCAACATTCCTATGAAGTGAGCATGGGGAGCCTCGGGGGGTACAGCTACTCGCTGGGCGTGTACACCAACTCGATGCGCTGGCAATTCAGCGACAAGCTGGCAGCTCGGGTAGACATAGGCATTGCGCATACGCCGTTTGGTGGAAGTCTGGGATTGAAGCGACGGCCGCAGCTCTTCCTGCGTAATGCTGAAATTGCCTATCGTCCCCGGGAAAACATGCTCTTTCAGTTTACCGTGCGGCAGAGCCCCTATGGGTATTTCATGGCGCCGTATGGTTACTATCGATTGCATGCCCTGGAACGTGCGCTGTTCTGGAACGACCGGTGAGATAGGCCGTATGCGCACCTGTTGACTGTGCGCTATGAGGAAGAAGATGGGGCGTAAGCCACGGGGGCGTTCCAGAGGATTTGAAACGCTGCTGCTCTTTCTCCTTCTCGGGAGCGTTGGTCTTTTGGTGTATGCACTGGGGGTGCGTCTGTTGGCGCCGCGCGTTGACCCGGTGCGGGAGGCCAATCCAGCACATCTGGTAGGTGATATTATTCAACTGGAAGTGCGTAACGGATGCGGTGTGGATGGGGTAGCCGCCCGCACGACGCGTTATCTGCGTCGCCGTGGCTTCGATGTGGTGGAGGTGGGTGATTACACCTCGTTTGATGTGCCGCATTCGCTGGTTATCGATCGGGTGGGGGACCTGGAGGCTGCCCGCAAAGTAGCAGCCGTGCTGGGGATTCCTGCCGACCGGGTACGCCAGCAAATTCGACCGGATCTCTTTCTGGATGCCTCCGTCATTATTGGCAAAGATTATGCGCAACTGGCGCCCTTCAGGAATAAGTCAGACTAAACCAGAGGGAATGGATCCGATTCAAACAATGACGCAGACAGATCGTCAGCATCGCGTGCAGTCTTCGTCGCAGATGCTGGCGCGGCATGCGATTGATGCTGCACTGGAGAAGAAGGCGAAGGATCTGGTGCTTATGGATATGCGCCAGGTCAGCGGGGTGGCCGACTACTTTGTGCTCTGCACCGGACAATCGGATTTGCAGATTCGCGCGATTGCCGAAGCGATTGAAGAGCGTATTGAACAGCACTGCCAGGAGCGTCCCTGGCATATAGAGGGTTGGGAGCACCTGCAGTGGGTTGTGCTTGATTACGTAGATGTGGTGGTGCACATCTTTACTCCCGAGAAGCGTGCTTTTTACGGGTTAGAACGGCTCTGGGGCGATGCGCCGCAGGAACAGATAACCGAAGACCGTTCGGGAGCTGATGTTCAGCTCCTGCAGGAGTCCGTGGTAACCACCGACTAATCCCTTCCAGACGTGCAATTGTCGCGGGGGGCCGGGTGGCTGATGCTGGTGCTATTGAGCGCCTGTACCAGCTCCCGTTTGCTGGCGCCGGACGATCGTTTCGGACATCGCTATACCGGGCAGGCACCGGATGGTCGGATAACGCTCACGCTAACGCCTCCCGACACGACAATACCCTACTGGCGTTATCCGGTACCCATCGATACGGTCCATGTACGTCCGGCGCCTTTCCGAGATGACCAGCCTCCTGAGATGCAGGCCGTATCGGTGGAGCTGCTTATCAAAGGCACGTTGCCGGACCGCTGTTCAGCGCTGGACACGGTCGCACAGGAACGCGCCGGCACCTTGATTCGGGTTCAGCTCTGGATGCGACGACCGCAGCGCGTGCGCTGTCGGCCGGTGGTGTGGCCTTTTCGGTTTTATATGAGGCTGGACGATCGTCTCGCACCCGGTAGCTATACCCTGAAGCTCAACGGCCATGTCTTCACCTTTGAGATTCGCCTTCCTGAAGAATAACCGAACTGGAAACGCGCACCGAGCGCTGACGTAGTCGGAGCAACCTGTAACCGAAGACGGCAGCAACAATGGCCCGAACATTCCTGGTGCTGGGCGCGCTGTTGGCCGGCATAGCGGTAGCGTTAGGTGCTTTTGCCGCGCATGGGCTGGCCCCACGAGTGACGCCCGAACGACTGCAGACGTTTGAGACAGGCGTGCGTTACCAGATGTATCACGCGTTGGCTCTGCTCCTGACCGGGTGGCTATTGCACCAGCTCGGGACGTCGGGGCTGACCCTGGCCGGATGGTGCTTCCTGACCGGCATTGTCCTGTTTTCCGGCAGTCTATACATCCTGGTGTTGACCGACACCCCATGGCTGGGCGCGCTGGCCCCACTGGGCGGCACCGCCTTCATGCTGGGATGGGGATGGATGGCCTGGGAACTCTGGAAGACGTTCCGTACCTAACTGACCTCGTCCTCTTCAAAGAGTAGCGTAATGCTGGGAAGCAGGTCGTGCTCGCGGGCCAGCGCCAGCAATGCCTCGGCTGCTGCCTCGGGCGTATCATAGATGCCATACTCCTGAGAATCAACCGCCAGCGCGTAGCCTACTTCCTCGTCGACCTCCCCGGGCTCCCACGCCGTCGCTTCCTCAATCGTAAAGTGTCCCTCTTCCGGGATATAGGAAGCGATGAACCGTTCTTTGCCCTCTCGCGGATCGACCAGGCTGAGGTTGCCCAGTGCACCGTATTCTTCGTCATAAAAGAGGGCTTCGGCAATAAGTCGGCGTGTGAAGTGGTCAAGATTGAAAGTAGCCATAATCCGCCCGTATAGGTTGACGAAGCGTTGTTCAGACAACCGAAATGGGTTGTCTGGGTTCCTTTTTATTTATGATACAACATGGTCAGCTTTTACCCAACTTGCCAGGTCTGTTCGATTCAGGTAATCCTCCAGAAACGCGAAGGCATCACGGCCTTCATAGAAGGTCAAGGCGGCTTCGAAACGTGTAGCAAAATGGTGGAGCAGACGCGTACGCACTTCCTCCTCATTAACCGGATGGCCCAGCTCGACGGCCAATGAGGTTACACTGCGATCGGCAATGCCGCAGGGGACAATATAAGAGAAAAAGCGCAGATTGGTGTTCAGGTTAAAGGCAAAACCGTGCATGGTAACCCAGCGGCTGCAGCGAATGCCCATTGCACAGATCTTGCGTTCAGGACCTCGGGCGTCTGGCCCGATCCATACGCCGGTACGTCCGGCTATGCGGCCTGCTTTCAGATCGTAATCGGTACAGGTCCGAATGATCGTCTCTTCCAGCTCGCGCAGGTAACGGTGAATGTCTGTGAAAAAGCGGTCCAGGTCCAGAATCGGATAGCCTACCAGCTGGCCCGGGCCATGAAAGGTGATATCACCACCCCGGTCGATATGAAAAAACTCGGCACCACGGGCGCGCAGGGCAGCCTCGGAAAGTAGTAAATGTTCCAGACGGCCATTTTTGCCCAGGGTATAAACCGGGGGGTGTTCGACCAGTAAAAAGACGTGTGGAATACGAACAGGTGGGTCCTGACGTTTGGCGGCGACCAGGCGGGCCTGCAGCAGCTTTTGCAGTTCCCAGGTCGGTTTGTAGGCCACACGTCCCAGATCGCAGACAATAACCGGCTCGGCCATGGCATATGTGGATTTGGTCGTGGCCTTTTACGTCGAAAAGCGACCCGCGTGCCCTCAGTTCGAGATGCTTACGCGAATATTGAAGCCGCCCTGCACGGTGGTGGAGGAAGGTACGCGGCTGTCGGCACTCTCGAAACGTTCGTAGCGCAGCTGGAAGCTGGCCGAAACGCGATTGCTGAACTGATAGGAGATCTGAGGTGCAATGGTGGTGCGGGTCCAGGCGGTCAGGATGGGCGCAAAGTCCGGACTCAGGGCATTCCTGGGATTGTAGGCATCCGGGTCGTCCGCGGCAGCCTGCAGAGCCCGGAAAAGCGAGTAACGGCGCTCTTCGGTGGAGGAGCGGGCAATGTTCAGGCTGATGCCGACGCGATTGTTCAGGCGCTTGATAGGTAGGAATGGAATGCGCAGTCCCTGGCGTTGATAGCTGAGCGTAAAGCTCAGCTCGCTGGTGGCACTGGTGTTTACCTCATTGTTCGTCGAAAGGGAATAGGTACGGCTTTTGGACCAGGCCAGATTGGTCTGCAGACGGTTTTTCCAGGTGATGTCAAGGCCAATCAGCGGCTGGTAGCGCTCGTTGATGCGTACGGCGCTGACTTCGTAGCGCGGAAAGCGGTAGCGGATACGCCGACGGCCCAGTACAAATGTGCCAAAGGCGGCGTTCGGGTCTTCGACCAGGGCATTCAGGTTGGTGCGATAGTCGCTGCTATAGTCGGCGCTGTAGCCATGCCGGATCGTTATACTTTGAGCCAGCCGCTGCAGGAAGGGCCAGTTCGACAGTCCCGTGTAGGTAAGCTGCCAGCCCGGCATGGGGATCGGAGTATGCGTGTTCAACAAGCCCAGCGTATGGATGAAGGCCCGCCGAAAGTCGGACACCACCGAGGCATTGGTCAGGGCCACGCGTCCGTCCCCATTTTCGTCGCCGATTTCTGTCGAATGGGCAGCCTGGCGGAAGTCCTGACGGTAGGTTTCAAGCTGGCGATGGAACAGTTCCAGATACGAGGCGCCAAAGGCCCAGACCGATGCGCTGTTGCTACCCCGTTCGGTCCTGGTGGTATCAACGCCACTACCTTCCAGTGGTCGATAGGAATAGTCGATGCGGGTGTTCCAGCTGACGTTCCAGTTCAGAGCCACTTGCAGGCTGGGGCTAAGCTGCAGCACGGTTGAGGCGCGCAGCTCGTATTCGTTGTTGAGTATGTCGGTCACCTGGAGGCTGGGATCCAGGATGCGGTTGTCGAGCGCTACGCGCCGAGCGAACCCGAAGCGATAGCCTACCGACGGGCCGCGTCCGCGTAGCGCATCAAGCAAACTGTAGGCGACCTGTACGCTGTCGAGGGGACCACGGCCGACGTTACTGGAGGCGCTGCTCCAGCTGGCACGGCCCGTAAGCTGCAGGTTCTCAATGCCGGTGAGGGCCAGAAAGAGCCGGCGGAGTAAAGCGATGGGGTCCGGGAGGCGAATCGAAGGAGTGGACTGGTCTTCTGCATCGTCCTGCGGCTGGCGGCGACGCTGGCGGGCCTGTCGTTCCTGTTCTTCCAGTTTGCGATAGAAAGCAAACTGGCGCCATAGCGCTCGAGGCCGCAGGGTCAGCCCGCTGCTCAGGATGGCCCGGTTGGAGATGTTAGCCCCGGTGTTACGCTGGATGGAGCCGTTCTGCCAGGCGAACTGGGCGCTATAGCTGATGTCCTGTAGCTGCAGCCAGCGGGTGCGCAGGTTAGGCTGCAAGACGGCCGTGAATTGCTGCTGGTGATTGTCGGTGCGCAGCCCTTTCGTACCATCCAGGATGCGTTGCAGGACGCGTCGGATGGGGACCGGATGCAGCCGGTACTGCTCAAAAGCGCGAACGCCTATGTCCGACGAGTCCACAAGCCCACGGGCCAGGGCTTCCCGTAGCCTGAGCGCGCGATAGACCGTGTCGGGGGTGACCACTTGATAGACCGTGTCCACGCTGATCGCGTTGAGGCTCTGCCGGGTGTTTGTGTCGAAGCTCAGGTTCAGGAAGGTGAACGGATTGTATTGCAGGCTGAAAGTGCGATGGTGCGTCAGGCCATGTTGCTCTCGAATCGGGTTGGCGACCAGATCGGGCACTTCAGCGCGGGCCTGTCCGGGTAGAATGGCCGGACGGTCCTGACTGCCCGAAAAGTCGCGGGTGGCATTGCCTGACCAGGAAAGGCTCTGCGGCAGGTAATTAAAACGCAGGTCGGCCAGCAGCCCGACCAGTGGCAGATTGTCCAGAAACCAGAAGGGGCGGACGGTGCGTGGACGCCGAATATTCAGTCGGTAGCTCAACGAGGTATTCCAGCGCCATGTGTTTCGAAAGCGCTGGGTAGGGCTGCGGGCCTGGGTTTCCGTGAAAGCATAGCTAAAGCTGAGGCCATCCACCAGCGTGCGCATCAACCAGGATCGGGATCCTCGCTTCTGAATGCGGAAGCTGTAGGAGCGCGTTAGCGAATGCGTCTGCACGCGTTCGATCACTTCCTGGCGTTGTCGGGTGCGCTCCCGGCGGGAAAGCGTCGTATCGCGTTCGATCTGGTTCAGTACCTCTTGAACGCGTACGTCTCCCCGTGCCGGGTCGAAGCGAGGGGTAACGGTGCTGGATTGCAATTGCAGGGAAAAAGGAATCGACCAGCCATAGCGACGGGGTAACAGGCGGTCCAGGTTGAAATCGGTGGCCAGGCTCCAGCTCTGCTGATCTGTCTGGGCGCGCTCGCCAAGCGTACTTGAGAGGGAACCGAAGCCGTCGGTCTGCATGCGGAAGTTAGCCCGCACGCGGCCCAGGTCGGCCAGCTTCAGGTTTACGTTGGCCAGGGCGGCATAGCCGTTCTTTTCGTCGTAGCCCGAGACGCGCAGTTCATTCAGCCAGACGACCACTTCTTCCAGGCGGTCGCGGGGGTCGGCACTGCCAGGAGGGGCCGGGTTGCGCACGCCGATGATGATCATCGTGATGCGCCCCAGCGAAGGATTCCCTTTGACGGCCAGACGCGTGCCTGGCGGGGCAAACTCGTTGGCGTCGGGTACGCCTGGGGCGGTGGGCTGACCATTGATCTCATTCCAGAAGACGCTATCGGCCGGGAAGCCAGCGGCATCACGGGCGATCTTCAGCTCATTGAGGGCACTCAGCAGAATGTTTACCGAATTCAGGTCAATAACGCGGTCACCCCAGCGTTGAAAGGTCTGCCACAATGCGTCACTGTTGCCCGAGGTGACCGAGCTGGGCATGAGGGGTTGTTCGTACTCGTAGTAATCACTGCTGGCGTTTGCGCCCAGGCGTACAAAAAGGCGAACTTTCTGGCGAGCAGCCTCGGGGTCCTGTTGGGCCAGTGCTTCGAGTGGGGTTCCGTCTCCCAACTTGCCGTGCAGATGCACGAACATACGCAGATTGGAGTACTTGAGCAGATCCAGCCCCTGGGTAAACGTTCTGTAGATACCCCGCTGGTGGCCGGGATAGAGGTTTTCGACGCGCAGCACCAGCGCCTGCTCCCGGGCGTTGCGTACAACACCGCTGGCCATACGTACCTGGCTGATGATGGCGCCGTTAGGGGTGCGGTAGATGTCCGGATTTTCTTCGTTGTTGATGCTGGAGATGCTGACGCGCGTGTTCGTAAAGAGCGTATCCGAGGGCGTCTGCTCTTCGACAGCCACTTCTTCGGCTTTGCGCCACTGGCTGCCTACCAGCTCGAAGGTAGCAAAGCGCAGCGTGATGGGCACGCGGTGGCCCGTGGTCCACACCCGGATCGTCTCGATCAGCGAGAAGTCCTGGATGTTTCCCACCCGGCGGGTGTACTTGCGCACCGGGATGCGTACCTGGTACCAGGTCTCTCCCCGGCTGTTAGTGATGGCGCCCACAATGTAGTCATCTTCCCGGTCGGGGCGGGCCAATGAGTCGAGGATGGCCTTACTGAGGGGGATTTCGTATTCGAAGTAGCTATTGTCTGTATCGATCGAAGCGTTGAAGTTCAGGTCCTCGGTGTCCGGGACGCGGGAGTTACCGCGCCGCACGGAAGCGTTGGTGGCCAGCTGGTTCTGTGTTTCGTAGGCGTTCAGCTCCAGGCCCGGGAAGTAGTGGGCAAAGCGTTCCTGGATAGGGACGCCGTTCGGATAGAGTTCAGGCGGGAACAGTTCCGGATCGCCAAAGAAGGCTTCATTGTCGAAGCTCTGGTAATCGTCGCCCGAAGGGTCACGCAATGCGTGGGCCCGTTCGGCCCGGTAGCGAGGGTCGGGATGGGTAGGATCCAGTGCTTCGAGGAACTTTCGAAAATGGAAAGCCTCCGTGTAGAGTTCAGGATAGGCCGATGGATCGTACGAGGCAAGGCCGTCAAGCCCCAGATCTTCGGTGCGGCGCAGGTTCAGGTCCAGGTCGACCGAGTTGTTCTGGATGCTGGTCGGATAGCGGCTCCACTGGTCGCCCCGAAAGCCGGAAGTAGGATCAGTCATTGAAAGGCCATCTTCCGCGTTGAGTTTGCCATTGGGAATCACGTCTTCCGAAATGGAGCCCAGGTCGATGTACAATTTGGCATTTGGGCCCGCATCGCGTTCCGGGTTTTCGGGGAAAGGACGGAAGATGAATTCGATGAATTCGATGTTTTTCAGGTTGAAATCGGTATAGCCTTCGGGCAGGCGTTGCATCATGCCGCCCCAGACCGCCTCTGGGTGATTGAGAAAATCTTCCAGTTCGGTTGTGTAGTTATAGGGGCCGCGGCGGTGTGGATTAAAGTAGACGTCAAGTGTGGGTAGGGTCTGGTTGAGTTCGCCACGGACGTCCCGGTTGGGGAAGACATCGGTAATGAGGATGGGACGGACAGCTTCTGGATCGTAAACCGGTGCACGACGGGCGAGGTCGGCCACCAGTACTTCACTGAGCTGATACCAGGTGAAAAGGCCGCGCCAGGTAGTGCGTAGCGAATCATACAGGCTGCCAGTAAAGCCTGCCGGGTAGCGGGCGATCGAGTCGGGGGGGGAAGCCAGGCGCCAGCTTCCGGGTTGTTTGAGCGAAAAGGTATTTTCAAAACCTTCGAAGTCGTCGATATAGGAGATGCCTTTCAGTTCGTCGCGGGGAAAGTCGCGGTTGTTGTCGCGCAGCTCACGGCGTGTACGCTCGAAGGCGAGTGTCTGGCCATGGCCGGGGCGGAACTGAGCAAACTCACCGGAAATGGAAAGCTCACTGGGTTCTTTGGTCTGAATGAGCGGCAGAGCATCCAGGAGATGCGTCAGCCAGCGGGGCTGTGCCGTGAAAGCGCCATCAATGCCCCAGATCATGTTGTTGATGGGCTCCTCGCCCAGGCGAAACTTGTCGACAGGCGATCGCTGGCTGAGACGCATCAGGGTGGCGCCCAGCATCAGATTTTCGCCCAGCGTGTAATCAGCTCGCAGGCCCAGCAACGTCTTTTTCTGCAGGTTGAACAGGGCGTTTTGCTCGTAGGAGATCTGAATTTCACGGCCGGGGGTAAGGTAGGCCGGGTTGATGATGCGCACCGTACCGCTCTGGTAATCGACGACGAAGTCGACGCCCTCCTGCAGGGGCGTTCCTCCTGAGGTAACCCGTACCGAGCCTTCCACCAGGCCGGCGTAAGCCTGCAGGTCGTAGAAGTCCTGGACGGTGCTTTTGTAGGAGCCTTGAATACGATAGACGTTGTGGCGGGTGTTGCGGCGGGCGTTTTCTTTTTTCTGCGTGTACAGATCCCAGAAGACGTAGCGATCTTTCAGGGCTGCTTTCTGGTTGTCAGGCAGCTCGGTGGCGTCGATGAGCTGCGCCAGCCGCTTACCGAAGGGTTCCAGGAAGGGGAAGATGAGCAGGCCTTCGCCGGGGTCGATTGTGATGCTATTCAGGAAGTCAAAGCGATTGTCAGGTACGGGCGCCTGGTCCTGGTTAAGCCGGTCAAGGCCGAGCAGCTGCAGGAGCGTACGCTGGGCGCCCAGCTCCGTCAGGAATTTCTGGGCCGTTTTGCCGGGCGGCTGGTAGTAGATTTCCAGTTCGAAGTCTTCGGGGTTGATACCGCGTCCGGGCAGGCGGTAGAGATTGCGCAGTTCCAGATACCAGACGGCCGGATTGTAACCGGTGGCCAGGGCAGGCTGACGTGGACGACTGGGCCGTAACAGTTTGAGCACGAGACGGTCTTCGTCCTGACCGCCGCCGGATCCGCCCGTCTCTGACGAGAAGTCGCCTACCTGATAGATACGGCCACCGGCCCGGTAACGAAAAGCGACAGCCAGCGCTTCGTTTTCCTGCAGGCGTTGCGTTAGTGAAATATAGCCGAGCACTTCATCGTAAGTGTAGTCGCGGCCGGGTTCCAGCCGTTTGAAGCGACCAACCTGAAAGTCGTCTTCGGTCAATCCTCGCTGGTCTTTCAGGTAAGCCGCTGCGTTGGCCTGGCCGTTGCGCAGGTAGGTGTCGACTTCACCACCGGGCGTATCGTCGTAGCGGTCGTTGCGATTGTCGGGCAGGGCACCGGCGTCGTCGCGCGTATAGGCATTGGCCAGCTGCAGCAAGGCTTCCGGTTCTCCCAGATCGACAATTGCCACCACCTGGCGTACGTTTTCATCGTCGCGCACCGGGTAGACCAGCTTCCAGACTTCGATTTCTGTAATGCGCTCGAAGCCGTTGGCTACGCGAATGTTCGGCGGATCAGCAAGGGCGTCTTCCCAGCGATTGCGGAAGTAGTAGGCCAGGAAGAAATGGCGGCCGTCGTCATAGTCGGTAGGCTTCAGGTCAAATGTAGTGGTTTGCGCGCCACCACTGATGGTCAGCGAGTTGGCCTGGCCTTCCTGTTGACTGGCTACCGTAGTCAGCTGGAGACCCCCCAGTTGGAACTGGGCTTTGATGCCGAACAGGCTCTGACCGCCCCGGATAAGCTGCGAGGGGGTCTGAAGCATCACGTTACCGGCTTCAATGCGCTGGATGATTTCGTCTTCGTAGCCGGTGTATTCGAGGCGGAGCTGATTCTGGTAGTCGAACTGGTTGTTCGTGTCCCAGTTGACGTTGACCCGGAGTTTGTCACCAATGGTGCCGGTGATGCCCAGCCGCAGGTCCTGCTTGAAGTCCGGATCGAGCTGTGCGACCCGGCCCGAGAAAGCCACCTGCTGATCGCTTTTCCGATAGTTAAAGCCCGCCGTGATATTCGCCTGGCCGTTGACGCGGAGATCAACTTCAGGGCGCCCGAAGATTGTAGAAAAGGCGCTCTGACGGCCCCCGGGCAGTGCAATGCTGACCCCCAGGCCACTCCGTCGCCGTCGGGCAGTCCGACGCTGACGCCGGGTCTGAACGGTGCGCCAGTTCTGTCGTAAAGCCTGGCGTAGACGGAAACGCTGATAAGTTTGCAGGTCGAGTGTGACGGGCACGCGCACGTCGGCCGAACCAATGCGCTCGTGGATATGGTACACCAGCTGTGTAGTATCCAACGTCACCTCGTGCCTCCAGGCATTCAGACGAAGAGAGGTCAGGGAAGCCGTGCGTGGCCATAGCCGGGCGTAAGGAAGATCACGGGTGCGGCGGGGCAGTAGTCGGTCGGCGCGTGGGGTAGCGGGCGTGTCGGTCCGGGAAGTATCGGTCAAAAGGCTATCGGCTCGCATCTGCGCGTGCAGCACCCACGCACCGGATGGTGACGTAAGCCCCGGCAACAACAATCCGCCAGCCAGCAGTAATACCAACCCGCTCCAGAATTTCCCGGCACGCAGCGCTTCGCTCATGACCCGATGACAGGATACCTCCTTCCCGGACGTTCACACGATCTCTTCTTTCCCCCCGTCTTCCCAGGGGAAAAGGCATCGGCTATGCGATGACGGTTTGAGGTGGTAGCGCTTGGGCAATACGGCTCCAGCGGGTTGGGCTTACCTGCAGGTGATAATCAAAAAGCAGACCAACTGATTTAAAGCTACGATACGAACACAGGTCAGGGCAAGGGGGAAGCAGGCTCCAGTAGCAGGTCCAACAGATGGATCAGATAACGCCGAAGCTGACGCCGATCTACGATGGCGTCCAGAAAGCCATGTTCTTGTAGAAACTCGGCGCTCTGGAAGCCCGGCGGCAGATCCTGTCCGACTGCCTGTCGGATAACGCGTGGGCCGGCAAAGCCAATAAGGGCTCCGGGTTCGGCCAGGTTGATATCGCCTAACATAGCGAAGGAGGCGGTAACGCCCCCCGTGGTGGGGTTTGTCATGAGCGAGATGTAGGGCATGTGCACCTCGTCGAGTCGGGTAAGCAATGCAGCCGTTTTGGCCATCTGCATCAGGCTGAGGATTCCTTCCATCATGCGCGCGCCGCCACTCTGCGAGATGATCAGCAAAGGGATGCGCTCGGTGTAGGCCGTCCGGATGGCACGGGCGACGATTTCTCCCACCACCGAGCCCATTGAGCCCCCAATGAAACGGAAGTCCAGTGCGGCTGCCGAAAGGCGATGACCGCCTGCTGTACCGGTAGCGCGCAGGGCCGCCTCGCTCAGACCGGTTTTCCGGCGCGCTTCTTCAAGACGGGCCATATAGGGCTTGCGATCGGTAAATTCCAGGGGATCGGCTGAGGTCAGGTGCTGATCGTGCAGCGTGAAGTGTCCGTGATCGAAAATCAGCTGGAAGTATTCCAGGCTGGTCATGGGAAAATGGTAGCCACATTTAGAGCACACGCGAGCATGCTCGGCCAGCTCTCGCCGATGCAGGATATGGGAGCATTCAGGACATTTTTCCCATTGCCCTTCCGGTACATCAATTTGCTGATCCCGTGCAGTCAGAATGCCCCGCGTTTTGCGCTTAAACCAGGCCATGGTGTTGCTTGAGCTCGTTGGGGGAGGACTGATAGCATACAAAAATTCAGGAGGAAAGGGAAGCGATAGACGTGTCTTGATGAGGCTTTGCCACAAAATCCTTCAGATAGAACGGCTCAAAGGCCGCCACATCCTCGAAGCGCTGAGACCGATAGCGCTCCAGGCCAAGCCAGCCCACCCAGAAAGCCCGCAGGTTGTGCTGGGCGGGGTTGAGCATGCGGAACGTTGTGGCGGATGTCGGCAGATGAGCCGCCACGCGCCTGACGCCTTCTCCCACCAGCCACGTGTGGGCTGGGCGATCCGGGTGGGGCATCCAGTCGGGTACAGCGGTTGCTTCCAGGGCAACAGGTTCAGTCAGCGGGTGCAGCGTACCGTCTGCCTTGATCTGGTAGGCCGCTGTGTACACTTCGGTACGACGTGAGTTCAGCAGAGGGATGACGATGTCTCGGGGAGCGGCATAGGGCGTAACAGAAGCGGCCAGCGCTTCCAGGGTTGGCACGCCAATAAGAGCGGCACCGGTTGCTTCGGCCAGGCCCTTGGCCGTACTGACGCCTACCCGGAGTCCTGTGTAAGAGCCCGGTCCCATGGAGACCACCACAGCATCCAGTTCAGTTGCCTGGCGCTCACATCGTTCCAGTGCGTTGGCGATCAGAGGGACCAGCTGTTCGGCATGAACGCGCCCACGCTGGAGGATGACCTCAAAGCAGAGGATCTCGTCAGCAAACAACGCCACGCTACACACATCGGTGGCCGTCTCCAGGGCAAGGAGCAATGGTTTCATGAAGCGATTGGCTTGACTATTTGGGATTCGCTTGTATCTTAAACAACAACCAGATGGGGCGGTTCTTTTCAGCAAACCTTCCGGGAAAACGGGGCGTCTGTGCAAGCGCTTCGCATGCCCGGTTTAAACCAGCAGGAGGTGCGCCTATGAAGGTCTACGAAGCCACGCACATTCGTAACGTTGCGCTGGTCGGACACCAGGGAAGCGGCAAGACGATGCTGGCCGAAGCCATGCTCTACACGGCCGGCGTCATTTCGCGCATGGGATCTATTGAGGAGGGCAACACGGTCAGCGACTACCATCCCAGCGAAAAAGAACGGGGCATGTCGGTCTTTACGTCGTTGCTGCATGTGCCCTGGCAGGAGCATAAAATCAACGTGCTCGACACCCCGGGCTATCCGGATTTTAGCGGGGAAGTACTGGCGGCGCTTCGAGTCGCGGATCTGGCCGTTTATGTAATGAATGCGGTTGAAGGCGTCCAGGTAGGCACCGAGCTGGCCTGGGAGTATGGCCGGAAGCAGCAGGTGCCCTCGATGTTTGTGGTCAACCACCTGGATCGGGCCGAGTCCGACTTTCGGACGCTGGTGGCTCAGATCAAAGAACGCTTCGGACGCGGGGCGACCGTGGTGCAGATTCCGGCGGGGACGGGCACGCGCACGATCATCGATGTGCTGCATATGAAGCAGCTGACCTATCCTAAAGGAAGCCTGACGCCGGAAGAAAGCGAGATCGATTCGGCGTTCCGGGCGGAAGCCGAGGAGCTTCACACGGCCCTCATCGAAGACATTGCCGAAAACGACGAGGGCCTGATGGAGCTGTACTTTGAGAAAGGTACGCTCACCGAAGATGAGATGCGCAAAGGGCTGCGGGCGGCTATGGTCCGCCGGCAACTTTTCCCGATTTTCGTGGTGAGCGCTACCGAAGTTATCGGCATTTCGCGTTTGTTGAGCTTTCTGGTTAACGTGGCGCCCTCACCCACCGACAGACCCCCGGTGCAACTGGTGGAAGGCGGCACGCTGACGTCTGATCCGTCGGGGCCGCCTGTGGCCTTCATCTTTCGCACCATGGCGGAGCAGCACGTGGGGGACTTTTCTTACTTCCGCGTCTATTCGGGCACGCTGGAGCAGGGCATGGACCTGGAAAATGCTCAGACCGGCACCATGGAGCGGCTGGGCACGCTCTACGTCATGAATGGACGCGAACGAGAGGCCGTCCCGCGCATGGTGGCTGGCGATCTGGGCGCTACGGTCAAGCTGCGCGACACGCACACGAACAATACACTACGGCCCAAGGGGACTGCTTTTGTCCTGCCGCCCATTGAATTTCCTGAACCGCGCTATGCAGTGGCCGTGCGTCCCCTGCGCGAAGGCGACGAGGACAAGATGATGCAGGGGCTGCACCAGCTTGTCGAAGAAGATCCCTCCCTGAAGATCATTCAGGATCCGCTGTTGCGTCAGATCGTGCTGGCCGGCCAGGGCGAGATGCATCTGGAGATTGCACGCTTCCGGCTGAAGAATCGCTTCGGGGTGGAGGTGGAGTTTGTCAAACCCAAGGTGGCCTACCGCGAAACCATTCAGACCAGCGCACGCACCTCCTATCGTCACAAGAAGCAGACAGGCGGCGCTGGCCAGTTTGCCGACATCTCCATTCATGTGGAGCCGTTGACCGAGCCGTTCCAACCGCCTTCAGACATTACCGTGCGTGGTGAGGTGACCGTCGAAACCAACTGGGGAGCCCGCGTCCACTTCGTCGATGCCATTGTGGGCGGCGTGATCGACATGAAGCGCTTTTTCGGAGCCATCCAGAAAGGCGTGCTGGAAGCTATGCAGAACGGTCCGATCGCTGGTTATCCGGTTGGCGACGTACGCGTCATTATCTATCACGGCGGGATGCATCCGGTCGACTCCAACGAAGCCGCCTTCAAAACAGCGGCTCGGATGGCCTTCCGAGAAGCCTTCAAGAAAGCACAGCCCGTGCTGCTGGAGCCCATCGATGAGGTGGAAGTGGTTGTACCTGATGCTTTTACGGGCGATGTAATGGGGGATCTGAACACGCGTCGTGCGCGCATCCAGGGCATTGAGATGGAAGGCGTCTTCCAGAAAATCAAAGCTTACGTACCTGAAGCCGAGCTGTATCGCTACGCCACTACGTTGCGTTCGCTTACGCAGGGCCGTGGCATCCACCGGGCACGTTTCAGCCACTATGAGCCCATGCCGCGCCACGTGCAGGAGAAAGTCGTGGCCGAAGCAGAGGCTATGCAGGAGGCCTGAGGCTTTGGCAACAGGCTGCGTGTGGAAAGCGGTGCATAGATACCCCCTGGAAACCTCATGAGAGGGTTACAGGGGGTCCCCCTCCTCGCTGGGAAGGGGGCAGAGGGAAGGGCCAAACCCACTCCTTCCGATTGGACTGCCGGCTTTTACTCGAGCACGCAGCCAGAAAGGCACTCCGCAGGCCCTTCGGGCCAGCTCCCCCTGGAAGGGGGAGGAGAGGCTCTGGTTGCTGGACCCTGGCGGATCTGACGCGGCCGCTGGGTAGCAGACCGACCGGTATTGATGCGTTCCCCCTCCCCACCGGGGAAAGGGACATGGGGAGGGGCCAACCATCTCACCCCTGATCCAGCGGCAACGCTGTTTCTGACGGCAACGCTGCCTTCCAACAGACACCCCCTCAGGCCCTTCGGGCCAGCTCCCCCTCCAAGGGGGAGCGAAATTCTTGAGGCTCCATGGCAAAACGCACTTCGGTGCCGATGCCAACCACCAGGCAAAGCTTTTTTC
>JAUZRN010000031.1 GCA_030950375.1 Rhodothermus sp.
GGTAGGCACGCAGGCATTACAGTCGATACATTCATCAGGGTGAATCGCCAGAAAGTTGGGCCCTTCGTAGAAGCAGTCAACCGGGCAAACCTCGACGCAGTCGGTGTACTTGCAATTAATGCAGGGCTCGCAGACAACGTATGGCATGATGACCAGCGTTCAATGTTAACGGATCCGATGAGAATATACGGTGTACAGCAATAGGGATGCTACGTCTTCTTGTATGCAAACGACTTTCCTTTGCGCAGTCGGGTTCCCTCTCACCTGACAGAGGACTGGCGCAGCGCTCAGAATTTTGTTTAATTGCGCCCAGAGCGGCGTGCAGTCAGACCAAATGGCCATGAAAACCCCCATTCGCACGATAGCGCTCATCGCGCACGATGGTAAGAAGGCCGACATGGTAGCCTTCGCCATGCAACACCGCGACCTGCTGGCCCGCTTTGAGCTGGTGGGCACCGGCACGACGGGCAAGCTGCTGGAAGAGAAAGTAGGCCTGCGGGTCCAGCGTTTGCTGTCGGGTCCGCTGGGTGGCGATGTGCAGATTGCCGCCCGCGTGGTAACGGGCGAAATCCACGCCGTGTTTTTCTTTGTGGACCCGCTTGATAAGCATCCGCACGATCCTGATATCCAGACGCTTATGCGGGCCTGCAATGTACACAACGTTCCGCTGGCCACCAATCCGGCCACGGCCCACTACATTCTGACAAGCCAGGCCCTGCAGAGCATCGAGGCCAGCGCAGCCGACGCATCGTCGGACGCCTGATTCAATCAAACAGACTGCCCGTACGTGCTGGCGGAGTCAGACCAAAGTGCTGATAGGCACGGGGGGCGGCTACCCGGCCCCGGGGTGTACGCTCCAGAAACCCTTCCTGGATCAGATAGGGCTCGTAGACTTCCTCAAGGGTTCCGGGATCCTCCCCTACGGCCACGGCGAGCGTGTTGAGCCCCGTGGGGCCTCCACCGAACTTTTCGATCAGGGTACGCAACAGGCGCACGTCCATTTCGTCGAGCCCGGCCTCGTCCACATCAAGTGCTTCCAGGGCCATGCGGGCCACTTCACGGGTAATACGGCCATCACCTTTTACTTCAGCAAAATCGCGCGTACGGCGCAGCAGATGGTTGGCAATGCGCGGCGTTCCCCGACTCCGACGGGCAATTTCATAGGCGCCCTCCTCGTCAATTGCGACCCCCAGGATGCGCGCCGAACGCAGCACGATCTGTTGCAGGTCCTCGGTGTGGTAATAGTCGTAGCGAAATTCGATGCCGAAACGCGCCCGCAGGGGTGCTGTCAACAGCCCTTTGCGTGTTGTAGCTCCAATCAGCGTAAAGGGCGGTAGCCGCAACTTGACGCTTCGCGCGTTGGGACCACTATCGATCAGAATATCGATCCGGTAATCCTCCATAGCCGAGTAAAGGTACTCCTCGACCACCGGGCTGAGCCGATGGATTTCATCAATAAAAAGCACATCCCCTTCATTCAGATGAGTGAGCAAACCCGCAATATCGGCTGGTTTTTCCAGCACAGGCCCACTCGTAGTGCGGATGCGCGCCCCCATCTCCTCGGCAATAATGTAGGCCAGTGTTGTCTTTCCCAACCCCGGTGGTCCGGAAAGCAGCACATGGTCCAGCGTCTCCCCACGCTGCAGCGCGGCTGCAATGAACACACGCAGGTTATCTTTGATCTTCGACTGGCCGATAAATTCTTCCAGACGACGTGGTCGCAGGGCCTTCTCGTAATCCTCTTCGGCGTGCTGCGACAAGGGACGTAATAAACCGGGTTCACGCATCGTCGGCCTTCTTAAAGCCCTGGTTTGCTCAAAATACAACCGATGATGTCAACAGTCTGACACCATGGAGGTTTTCCGCAAAAATAACAACCCATACCCAGCGCTGCGTTGACAAAACGCGTACGGCGTCCTACGTTAGAGGCATTATGTTTGCAGTAGATCACATACTGATTGCAGAGAGCGTCCTGGAAGCGGCTTTTGCCTGTCAGCTCCAGGCATGTTGGGGTACCTGTTGCGTACAGGGCGCATCGGGCGCCCCGCTGGAAGCGGGCGAGCGCTTCGTACTGGAAGCGCTGGTACCTACCCTGCGTTCGATGTTACGCCCTGAAGCGCAGGCCCTCATCGCTTCCCATGGCCCCTGGGAAAAAGTGGGGACCGACCGCTATGCCATTCGTTGCACGCCGGAAGGCGCCTGCGTCTTTGCCATTTACAACGAGGCAGGTATCGCCCGCTGCGCTATCCAACGCGCCTACGAACAGGGACGTATCGACTTTCCTAAACCGATCTCCTGTCACCTGTACCCCTTACGCGTGGAACGACGCCACGGTTTGGAAATTCTTCATTATGAAAAAATTCCGTTATGTAACGCAGCCCGAATATACGGCGCGCGCTGCGGCATTGCGCTCATAGACTTTCTGGAAGCACCCCTTGTGCGACGCTATGGCCGCAGCTGGTATGAACGTTTTCGGACCCGATGGACCGAGCGCCGTCAGCTACGCGGGCTGGCGCCTCAACAGATGGGAAAGACGGAGCCATGCTAAAACTCAAACAGGAACAAAAGCTGCAGCAAAAGCTCTCGCCGCAGCAGATTCAGTACATCAAGCTGCTGCAGCTTCCCACGCTGGCCCTGGAACAACGCATCAAGGCCGAACTGGAATCCAATCCGCTACTGGAGGAAGGCTCAGAAGAAGAAGAGGAAACACCCCTCGAAGAAACGCTGGACGAAACGCCCGAACCCGCTGACACCGAAACGGCGTCGGAGCCCGAAGCCTCCGACGCCGTCGCTGAAGAGGAGGCCTCCGTCGACTACGAAGAAGAGATCGACTGGGAAGAACTCTTCAACAATGTGGACGACCTGTACGGCTACAAGGCCCGGGTAGATCGCAGTGACGAAGAGGATGAGCGACGTGAGCTGCCGCTACCGGCTCGTCCCTCGATGATCGAACACCTGCGCGAACAGCTGATCCTGCTCGATCTGAACGAAACCGAACGCCTCATTGCTGAACAGATCATTGGCTCCATCGACGAGGACGGCTACCTGCGACGTTCGCTTGAATCCATCGTCGATGACCTGATGTTTACACACGGTATCAGTGTGACCGAAGAAGACGTCGAACGGGTACTGAAGCAGATCCAGCGCCTTGACCCTGTCGGCATCGCTGCACGCGACCTGCGCGAATGCTTGATCGTCCAGCTTGAAACCCTGCCTGAAGACACGCCCGGCCGGGAAGTCGCACTGCGCATGCTTCAGGAAGCATTTAGAGACTTCACCATGAAGCACTTCGAAGCCCTGCAACGCAAGCTCGGCGTTTCCGAAGTAGCTCTTAAAGAAGCATACGACCTGATCCAGCACCTCAATCCCAAGCCGGGTGAAGGGGACCTGAACCCCCAACAGAACTACATTGTCCCGGACTTTACAGTAACCTACGAAGATGGCGAATTCATTATCACGCTCAACAGCCGCAACGCGCCCCAGCTTCGCATCTCCCGCCGCTATCGCCAGATGCTTGAGCAAATGGCCGTTGCCAAGAAAAAAGGCAAGCGCGTCAATGGTCTGGACGAAAAAACGCGGGCCTTTCTCAAAAACAAGCTGGAGTCAGCTCGCTGGTTTATCAACTCCATCAACCAGCGACGCCAGACTATGCTCAAAGTTATGAAAGCCATCGTCGAACTCCAGGAAGACTTCTTCAAATACGGTGAGGGCCATCTCAAGCCTATGATCCTCAAGGATGTGGCCGATCGCATTGGTATGGATATCTCCACGGTAAGCCGCGTCGTCAATGGAAAGTACGTCCAGACGGACTTCGGCGTCTATGAACTGAAGTATTTCTTCTCCGAGGGCCTGGCGACCGAAAGCGGCGAAGAGGTTTCTAACAAGGAAGTGAAGGCACTCATTCAGCGCATGATTGCCCAGGAAGACAAACGTAATCCGCTTTCAGATCAGAAAATCGCCGAGCTACTGGCCCAGCAGGGCTTTAAGATCGCCCGACGTACCGTAACCAAGTACCGCGAACAGCTCGGCATCCCGGTAGCCCGTCTACGACGCGAAATCGTGTTGGACGATCAGCCAACGGGAACAAAACGATCGGAAACGTAAACCCTCAGCGGGTTGCCTGCTTCGGGCCTAACATCTGCACCTCCATCTGGGCCCGACGTAGTCCTATGGTAAATGTGCTCCCTTCACCTACCTTACTCTCCACGGTTAACGTGCCATCAAGCAGCTGTAACAACCGCTGGGCTACGGTCAGCCCCAGACCAGCCCCCTCATGGGTACGACGGATTCCTGTCGACCCCTGCTCAAACGCTTGAAACATCCGTGCCAGTTTATCCGGTTCAATCCCCGGCCCCGTATCGCCTACATCCACAAACAGGCGGGTCTCCTGCTCTCGCAGTGCAATATGCACTCCGCCCTGCCGCGTAAACTTAACGGCGTTCTCCACAATGTTATAAAAAATGACGTTCAGCGCTTCAGCATCAGCATAAACATAGACCGGATGTTCCGGATAACGGCAGGTTATAGCCAGGCCCTTTTCCTCGGCCATTTCATGTAGTTCCTCCAGAATAGGCTGCATCACTTTGCGCAGGTCAACCAGACCCGGTTTAAGCCGGAAGCGGTCGGCTTCCATACGGGCCAGTAATACCAGATTGGTCAACACCCGAAGCAGCCGACGCCCACTGTGCTCTACGATCTGCACAAACTCTCGTAACTCCTCAGGGACTTCTTCATCCAGAATCTGGGCGGCTCCCAGAATGCCTGCCAGCGGCGTACGCAGCTCGTGTTGCATATTGGCCAGCAACGTATTACGAAACTGCAGGGCTGTCTCGGCCTGCTGGCGGGCATTCTCTAACATCTCCCGTTGGCGCATCAAAGTACGCAACACCAGGTAGATCGCGATCCCCATACCCAGTAGTATCGCGGCCAGCATCACCGGCGACACCACAGGATCCTTTACCCAGAGGCTACCGATGGCAAGCAGCAGCGTACCAAAAGCCAGATAGGCACCCAGAGGTTCAGATCGCCGCAATCCAAGTCCATAGACAATTGCGGTTCCTGCATAGATGAACAGGTAGCCCACCACATAGTTAGGAGTCAGACGGTTGACCAGGGTCAGTACTCCGAACCAGAGCAAAACGACCCAGGATAACACGCATGCAACCAGCGCCAGGTGCTTTCGAATCCAGGCTATCCGATAGGAGAGCAATACTGTTCCCAGCGCCGTCCCGCCGATCAGTGCGCGCCACCAGAATGGATCCCAGGCCCCCGGGTCTGTCATACGATGTACAAACCAGAAGCCAATAACTATGAAAAAAGCGAGCCACCCCAGTCGTCGATAGGTATGTAGCAGCCAGTCAGGCGGTTCGAGATGCACCGCCTTGATCTTTGTCTGCCGGCTCATCGCGAATCTGTTACAAGCACATTTCGGTCGGTCATCAACCGATTAAGACTCAATAAAGATTACATCCGTAAAGTACGTACAATCAGCATAGACGTCAATGCTTAATCCTCTCTCGTCGTACACAAAACGCCCGGAAGCCATGCCTCCCCCCCGGCCAATCCGCCGGGCAACCCACGACGATTCTCCTGCTGCGTCCGAAAGCCCATGCTCCGAAAACATGGAAACGATGTGTAACCACATCAAACATCTGACCGTAGGCATTCATGGGCAAAACGCATTTTTCAGCCATCTATGCGTTTTTGGCCCAGATTTTGTTTAGAGTATGTGAAGCGTAACCTTTGAAACCTAACCGCTCGAAGCCATGCGCACAACAGCCCAACGTTCGGTCGGTTCGGCCCTGGCCCGCCTGTTTGTTTATTACCTGAGTGGTCGGATAGCCGAAACCCAGTGGCAACAGCTCTCACGCCTGCTGGACGCCCGTACCACTACGCCGGAAGAACGGGAAGCTCTGGCCGCTTTCGTGAGCGACCTCCTGCAGGAACGACAGGCCGAACTTCGCATTCCGCGCCTCAAGGAATTCCGTGAGCTCCTGGCTACTGCGCGCATGGCTGTATAGATTTCCCTTAAAGGGTCATTTTTTTCCGCCGAACCTCGCGATGGGGTTCGGCTTTTTATTTTCCAGTAGCAGCCCACGTGATCTGTAAAGCAACACGATGATGCAGCTTCCTGCAAACGCTTTGATCTGTGAAGTCGGCCCACGCGATGGTTTTCAGTATGAGACGGTTTTTATTCCTACCGAACGCAAAATAGCTGTCATTGAACGACTGATCGCGGCTGGTGTGCGACGCATTCAGGTAACCTCCTTCGTGCATCCCAAATGGGTCCCCCAGATGGCCGACGCCGAAGAGGTCTGCCGTCGCTTGCCCGACCGCAGCGATGTGCTTTTTTCCGGACTGGCTCTGAATGTCAAGGGCGTCGAGCGGGCCCATGCAGCCGGCCTGCGGTACGTAGATCTGTCGATCGCCACTCATGACGAACACAGCCTGGCCAATGCAAACATGACGGTGGAAGAAGCGGTCCGGCAGGCCGAAGCCATGATTCGTCTGGCGCACCACTACGACATGCAGCCACAACTCGGTCTGCAGACCGTCTTCGGCTATCGAACACCCGGCGATACGCCGCTTGAACGCATCCGTGAACTGGCTCGCCGCTTTGTGGATCTGGGGCTCGAGTCGTTCTCCCTGGCCGACACGACGGGCATGGCGCATCCACGGCAGATTCAGGAGTATGTGCAGGCTGTGCGTGAAGAAATCGGCGATACGCCCCTGGTCCTGCACCTGCACGACACGCGTGGCCTGGGGCTGGCCAACGTACTGGCGGCCCTGCAATGCGGCGTCACCCGCTTCGATACGTCACTGGGTGGATTGGGCGGCTGTCCATTCATTCCCGGGGCCACCGGCAATATCGCCACCGAAGACACCGTTTACATGCTGGAAGCCATGGGCGTGCGCACCGGGATCGACTACCGCCAGGTCGCTGAGCTGGCGCTTGAACTCGAGGCCTTTTTAGGGAAAGAACTGCCTGGACGCCAGACGCGCCTGCTGGCCCGCCAGCGCGCCCTTTCCGAAGGTTCATCCACCGGGCGCCGTAGTTGCGTATGATCCCTTCAATCGAAACCTTTCAGGTGGCGTAGGCTTCCATCGGGGGGCAGGCGCACACCAGGTTGCGGTCGCCGTAGGCTTCGTCTACTCGCCGGACGGCGGGCCAGAACTTGTGCGTACGGGTCCACGGCGCTGGAAATGCCGCCTTCTCACGGGCATAGGGCAACTCCCAGTGGTCCGACGCCACCATCGTGGCTGTATGCGGCGCCTGCTTGAGCACGTTCCGCTCCGGATCGGCCTGTCCCTGCAGCACTTCCTCGATTTCTTCCCGGATCATCAGCAGGGCTTCGGCGAAGCGGTCCAGCTCCGCTTTCGACTCACTCTCCGTAGGCTCGATCATCATGGTGCCCACCACCGGAAAGGAGACCGTGGGAGCGTGAAAGCCGTAGTCCATCAACCGCTTGGCCACATCAATTTCTGTAACCCCCTGCCGCCGGTAGGGACGCAGGTCTACGATAAACTCGTGGGCCACGCGCCCGTTGGGTCCTCGATAAAGGATCTCATAACCCGCTTCAAGGCGACGCGCCAGATAGTTGGCATTCAGAATGGCCACTTCCGAAGCCTTTTGTAGGCCTTCAGCACCCATCAGCGCAATATATGCCCAGGAAATCAGCAGAATGCTGGCACTGCCGTAGGGCGCAGCTGCCACAGGACCAATGGCCTGCGTGCCACCCGTCGGCACTACAGGATGGCCAGGCAAGAACGGCTTCAGATGTTCGGCCACGCAGACCGGACCGGCGCCTGGCCCACCGCCGCCATGCGGGATGGCAAAGGTCTTATGGAGGTTCAGATGGCACACGTCGGCGCCATATTCAGCAGGCCGGCACAGCCCCACCTGCGCATTCATGTTAGCTCCATCCAGGTACACCAGCCCACCACAGGCATGCACAACGTCGCATACCTCCCGGATATGCGGCTCGAAAACGCCGTGCGTGGACGGATAGGTGACCATGAGTGCGGCCAACCGGTCGCGATATGCCTCAGCCTTGGTGCGCAGGTCCTCCAGATCGATGTTGCCGTTTTCATCGCACCGCACCACGACCACTTCCATGCCGGCCATCACGGCGCTGGCGGGATTTGTGCCGTGCGCCGAGGCGGGAATCAGGCAGACGTTGCGGTGCCCTTCGCCCCGGCTCCGGTGATAGGCCCGGATCATGAGCAGGCCTGTGTACTCGCCGGCCGCCCCGGAATTCGGCTGGAAGGTAACGGCGGCAAAACCGGTGATCTCTTTCAGCCAGGCTTCAAGCTCGTTCAGGATTTCCCGGTAGCCGTCCACCTGCTCCGGTGGAACAAAGGGGTGCACGCGCATAAAGGCCGGCCAGCTCAGCGGCATCAGTTCGACGGCCGCGTTGAGCTTCATCGTACAGGAGCCCAGCGGGATCATACTGTGCACCAGCGATAGATCCCGACTGGCCAGGCGATGCATGTAGCGCACCAGCTCCGTTTCGGAGCGATAGCGATGAAAGACAGGATGTGTCAGATAAGGTGAGGTGCGGGCCAGCGGTCCCTGATAGCCCGGCGACATTCCGGCAGCCAGGTCAGTAACCGTGAACGTCCGAGAGCGCTCGAGCGCGAAAATGTCCAGCAGCGTTTCCAGCTCTTCGGCGGTCGTTGCTTCGTCCAGCGACAGTCCGACCGTGCCATCTTCGTAATAGCGCAGGTTGACGCGCCGGGCCAGCGCCACTTCCCGAATGCGGGAGGCTTCCTCGGGCGTGGTTTCGATCCGCAGCGTATCAAAGAAGTGCGCGTGGCGCAACCGGTAGCCCAGTCGTTCCAGCCCGGCCGCCAGCACGCGCGTCAGGTTATGGATGCGTTCGGCAATGCGGCGCAACCCATCCGGTCCATGATAGATGGCATAGAAACTGGCCATCACAGCCAGCAGCACCTGTGCCGTGCAGATATTCGACGTGGCTTTTTCACGACGGATGTGCTGCTCGCGCGTCTGCAACGCCATGCGCAGCGCTGGATTACCATCGGCATCTCGTGAGACACCGATGATGCGTCCGGGTACCTGCCGTTTGAAGGCTTCCCGCGTCGCAAAGTACGCGGCGTGCGGTCCCCCATAGCCCATAGGAATTCCGAAGCGCTGCGTACTGCCCACAGCTACATCGGCCCCAAACTCGCCAGGCGGCACCAGCAGCGTCAGACTTAACAGATCAGCGGCTACCACCACGTAGGCACCGGCTTTATGTACGCGCTCACAGAAGTCCCGATAGTCGTAAATGGCGCCATCGGTAGCCGGATATTGCACCAGCACTCCGAACAGCTCAGGTCCCGGCTCGAAAGTCCGGTGATCGCCGACCACCACACGAATACCCAGCGGTTCGGCACGCGTCTCGACCACGGCGATGGTTTGCGGATGGCAGGCTTCCGAGACGAAAAACGTATTCCGTGCGGGGTCCCGGGCGATGCGGTGCAGCATCATCATGGCTTCAGCAGCGGCCGTCGCCTCGTCGAGCAACGACGCATTAGCCAGCTCCAGCCCGGTCAGCTCAATAACCATGGTCTGGAAATTCAAAAGCGCTTCCAGTCGCCCCTGTGCAATCTCCGCCTGATAGGGCGTATAGGCCGTGTACCAGGCAGGATTCTCCAGCACGTTCCGCTGAATCACCGGCGGCGTCATCGTATCGTAGTAGCCCATTCCGATAAACGAACGGAACGGCGCATTTTTCGTCGCCCGTTCCTGAAGCCGCGCCAGCAACTCAGCCTCACTCAGAGCTGGTGGAAGTGCCAGCGGCCGTTTTGTCCGAATAGATGTCGGAATGGTCTCGGCCACGAGTTCTTCCAGCGACGAAAGCCCCAGCGTCTGGAGCATCTCCTGAATCTCAGCCGGCGAAGGGCCAATGTGTCGATCCACAAACCGATCGGTAAAGGACAAGTCGATACCCATGGCCGTTGCGTTTACTTCAAGAGCATTCCGTCCCGTAAATGTCCAGGTATTCGTTCAAGTTCGGGTTTGGCGGATTCTTCAGATGTCGGCTGGCACCCGACCCAAAAACTACGGTAAAGTAGGCTTTTCGAAACGTTCGATCAACGCAGCTATACGCAATGGCACCAGCTATTGCTGTACCTCCACCGCTTCGAGGTATCGATCCACATTCATTTGCCGAGCGCACCGTTCGGGAACGCTGGCCCCGGATCGTTGCCCGGACAATCCAGGAAAACGACTTTCCCGAAGCTATCAACGAGCGGCTTCGCACGCTACATCGTGAACTTCCGGAGGGTCCTATCCGACCGATACAAGACCCGGGGGCGCCAGACCTGCCGCTCTGGAACGAATGGGTAGCCCCTTACGTAGGCGAAACCTGGGCTTCGGCGCCCTGGCTCTTCGCCGAACATTATCTGTACCGGCGCCTGCTGGAAGCCACCGGTTACTTCCAGCCCGGTCCCACCTATCTGCTTGATCCGTTCCGCAAGCAAAAGGCAGAAGCCTTCGACCCGACCGCTGAGATTGTGGGCATGCTGGCTCGGGCAGCCAATGAACGAGCAGCACAGCCGGAACTGACCCGTACCCAGCTACCCCTGCTGATACGCACGGCGCTCTGGAGCAACCAGCTCGACCTGAGCATGTGGTCGGCCACTGAGGCTCCTCACCACCTGGGCACCGACCAGGAAACAGCCCATGTGCTGGTTGACGACACTGACGCCCTGCGAGCCCATCTCGAAACCGTGGCGCCAGCCCGGGTCGACCTGCTGGCAGACAACGCTGGGTTCGAATTGCTATGTGATCTGGTCCTCATCGATGGACTCCTGGCCGCCGACTATGCTCGCCTCGTCGTGCTGCATCTGAAAGCACATCCCACATTCGTCTCCGATGCGCTCGTCGTAGATGTGCTGGAAATGCTCGACATGCTGGCCGCCGCCCCAGATCCTGCCCCTCGTACCCTGGCCGAACGCCTGCGACGATACCTGGCAGACGGCCGCCTGCACTTGTCGGATAGCTTCATCTGGAACTGTCCGCTACCCATGCGGGCTTTCCCGAAACTTCCGCTGGCCGATCTGGCCCGCTCCGATCTGGTTATTGCCAAGGGCGATGCCAACTATCGTCGCCTGGTGGACGATGCCCACTGGCCTTTCACCACCCCCTTTGCCGAAGTGGTCGGCTACTTTCCAGCCCCCCTACTGGCCCTGCGCACCCTCAAAGCAGAGGTGGTCGTAGGGCTGGATACAGCACGCATTCGCGAAGTCGCCACGCAGGATCCAGCCTGGATGACCAACGGCCACTGGGGGGTGATTCAGTTTTACCATCCCCCGAGCTCACCCTGAATCCTCAGGCCCGCTCTTCCCCGACTGACCCAGCCGCCTGCAATCGGACAAGCGCTTCGCGGGCGGCCCGTTGCTCCGCCTGTTTCTTGCTACCGGCCGTGCCGCGCCCCAGTCGTCGGTTTCCGATCCAGGCCTCTACGGTAAACGTCCGCGCATGGCTGGGCCCTTCCTCGGCCACTACCCGATAACGCGGTTGCGGCCATCCCCGAGCCTGTGCAAACTCAAGCAACAGGCTTTTGTAGTTATCCGGCTGTCGGGCCAACGCTTCCAAATCGAGCGGTGCCAGTAGCGCGCGCTCTACAAACGTTCGCGCCGCATCCAGTCCCAGATCCAGATAAATCGCCCCGATTAATGCTTCAAACGCATCGGACAGGATCGAGTCGTTCGCCCGTCCCCCCGCCCGCTCCATGTGTTCACTCAGCTGCACATATGCGCTCAACTCCAACCGACGCGCCGCCTGTGCCAGCGCCCTACGATTGACCAGCTTGGCCCGCAGCCGGGTCAGAAAGCCTTCGTTTTGATCCGGAAAACGCTCATACAGATAGGCCGCTACAATAAACCCCAGCACTGCGTCCCCCAAAAACTCCAGTCGCTCGTTGGAATACAGGTGACTATCGGGTTGTCCACGTAGCAAGCTCCGATGTGTCAGCGCCTGTTCATAAAGGGTCAGGTTCTGAACCGGCAACCCTGTCAGACGCCGCATCACCGCCAGCCGTTCAGATACTGCTGGCGTTACTTTACCGGTCAACCGCAGCAGCCAGTTTTGCAAGCGACAGCGTACGCCACGCATGCCTGTTACCCCCATGTACACACTGAAAGATACACACCCTGCCGCAAAAATCCTGTAACACCTTGCACTGCAAGAAACTTCTCACTGGTTAACCTTTTGTTTCTACATGCACTTCCCCAAAAATCTGTAAAGCCCATGGCACAGGATCGTCCTCGTGTGGTGATTGTAGGTGCGGGATTCGGCGGGCTGACGCTGGCACGAGCGCTGCATCGTCTGCCCGTTGAAGTCGTGTTGATCGACCGCCAGAACTACCATACGTTTCAGCCGCTTCTCTACCAGGTAGCTACGGCGGGCCTGGAGCCGGAGGAAATTGCACACGCCGTGCGCGGTATTTTTCAGGGACGGCGAAACGTCCGGTTCGTGATGGGTACGGTCGTGGGGGTCGACTGGAACGCGCAGGCGGTGTTGCTGGAAGACGGCGATCGCATCCCCTTTGACTATCTGGTACTGGCCGCCGGAGCCGTTACCAATTATTTCGGCATTGAAGGCGCTGCCGAATACGCCTTCCCGCTCAAGACGCTTGAAGATGCGATCGCACTGCGCAGCCATATCATTCGCCAGTTTGAGGAAGCCGATCGGCATCCGGAGCGCATCCGGGAAGGCCTGCTCAACATCGTGGTGGTAGGCGGCGGCCCGACCGGCATCGAAATGGCAGGTGCTCTGGTGGAATGGTTCGAACTGGTCTTCCGCAAAGACTATCCCCACCTGCCCATGAACCGGGCCCGCGTGCTCCTTGTCGAAGCGCTCGACACCGTACTCTCCTCCTATGATGTGCGACTCCAACAGTATGCCCGCCAGCAACTTCGCCGCCGGGGCGTCGAGCTGCATCTGGGGGACCCTGTCGCCCGCGTCACGTCGGAGGCCGTTTATCTGCAGAGTGGCGAACGTATTCCCACGCGGACCGTCATCTGGGCGGCCGGCGTGCGCGCCTGCCCCCTGGCCGACCGGCTGGGCCTGCCGCAGACGCGCGGTGGTCGCATTGAAGTCGAAGCCGACCTGCGCGTACCCGGCTATCCGAATGTCTTTGTCATTGGCGATCTGGCCGCCAGCCGCGACGAAGCAGGCCGCCTGCATCCCCAGATGGCACCTGTGGCTATCCAGGGCGCACGGCACGTGGCCCGACAGATCCAGCGCCTGCTGCAGGGTCAGGAAACAGAACCATTCCGTTATCGGCATCGGGGTATAATGGCCACCATCGGCCGCCATGCTGCCGTGGCCGAACTGAAAAGCAACGTACGCCTGACCGGCCCCCTGGCCTGGTTCGCCTGGCTTGCCCTTCACCTGGTACAACTGATCGGCTTCCGCAACCGCTTACAGGTCCTTATCAACTGGGCCTGGAACTACTTTACCTACGATCGCAGCGCCCGACTCATTTTCCACATCCACCCCGTCCCGGCCGACTATTTGCCCGAATATGTCACCAGCAAGGCAACTACCGACGCTTAAGTTGCTGCGGCTCGGGGACGCGGCGGGCGGAACAGCTCGGCGCAACGGGCAAACTGATCGGCCAGCCCGATCAGCACAAGCCGATCGCCAGGTTTGATGCGAAAGTCACCGGCCGGGCTGCCAATGGTTCGATTGCCACGCCGCACAGCCAGCACGGTCAGTCCATAACGCTGACGCAGGTTCAGCTCGGCCAGCGTCTTACCCGCTACGGGAGCTCCTTCGCGCACCACTACTGCACGCGTATGCAGCCCTTCTTCGTCGAGTCCCTGAAGCACCATCAGATGGGCCTCCTGAATACTGCCCCGGAAAATCCGATAGTCGCCCGCACGAATTGCCGCGACCTGCCGCTGAATTTCATCCTCCGGTACAAAGTAAGCCTGCAGCACCTGCGTAAAGATGCGCACGGACGTTTCCAGCTCTTCGGGCACCACAATGTCGGCACCAACCCGCTGAAGCACTTCTACATCCCGCAAAAAGCGCGTGCGTACGATGATCTGCAGCGTCGGGTTTAAGAAACGCGCCAGCTCTACGATGCGTCGCGTAGCGTCCTCGTCGTTAATGGCCACCACACATACTTTGGCCCGCTCGATTGCCGCATGCTCCAGAATGTGCCGGCGACTGGCATCACCATACAGAATAGGGATGTCCTCGTGCCGGGCGGTCCGAACAGTATGTGGATTGAGTTCGATGACTATAAAAGGAATGCCGGCTTCCCGAAGTACCCGTACCAGACGTTGCCCGGCGGGTCCATAGCCCACCACGATCACATGGTCTTCGAGCACCGCTTTTTCCACAGGGGGTGCGGGCGCAGGAGGTTCACGTCGGAGCAGCTGTGCGTTCAACCGTCGCCCAAGCGCCATCAAAAACGGCGTGACGGCCATAAGCAGTACGGTCGAAGCCAGCAGGCCCTGCGTGCCGGCCTCCCCCATACCGGCCGGAGTGAGCCCCACGTCGCGTCCGGCCTGCGCCAGCACAAACGAAAACTCTCCGATTTGCGCCAGCGACAGTCCGAGCGCCAGCGCCACCCGCGTTGGATACCCCAGCAGACGCGCAGCAGCCGCCGTGGCCCCCACTTTGACCAGCAACACCCCCAGCACAATGCCCGTCACCAGCAAAGGCTGCGTCAGCACAAACAACACGTCCAGCAGCATTCCTACCGATACAAAGAAAATCGCATTGAACAGGGCTTTAAGCGGCAGAATCTCACTCAACGCGTATTCGCTATAGGTGCTTTCGCTGACAACCAATCCTGCCAGGAAAGCTCCCAGGGCCAGGCTAACACCAAACAGGCTGGTCAGCCAGGCTGTCCCGAAGCAGATAGCCACCACCGTCAGCAAAAACAGCTCGTGACGACGCGTATAGGCAATGCGCTCCAGCAACCAGGGGACGATCTGACGAGCCAGCACGAGCACACCACCTACTACCAGCAAGGCCTGCCCCAACGCCTGCAGCGTATCAAGTGCCGAGCCATGCCCGCCACCCAGCACCGGCACCAGCAGCACCATGGCGACAATCGCCAGATCCTGGAAAATGAGCATGGCCACTGCCAGCCGCCCAATCACCGTATCGGTCTCCTGACGGTCGCTGAGCACGCTCAGTACAATGGCTGTGCTGCTGAGCGCCACCAGAAAGCCTGTAAAAAGTGCCGCACGCATCTCGATGCCCAGTCCCAGCAGTAGCCCAAGCACCACGATCGTGGTCAGGCCCACCTGCAATCCTCCACCCAGCAACAGCTCACGCCAGATGCGCCGGAGCTGGTCTAACCTGAACTCAATCCCAATGGTGAACAGCAGCAAAATGACGCCGATCTCGGCGGTACTCTGAATGAGCGTTTCATTACGAACCAGACCCAGCACCCCCGGACCAATCAGCACACCAGCCAGCAGGAACCCCACAATGGGTACCAGCCGAATTTGATAGCACAGATAGGCAATCAGGACACTCGTCACCACAAGCGCCACCAGCTCTCCCAGAAAGGGTAATCCAATGCCTGCCAGCAGCATACGCTCAAACGTATTTGTCTCCCCGTACTACCTCGACGGGCTGGGCATAAACAATCACGGCATAGTACTGAAAGTAATGCGTAGCAATGTGCTCAATGATCCGATCGGCCACGTTTGGACTGACGATTGTCTCGATCTTTACATTGTGGCCCTCCCATTCGCTAGCCCGTACGCCGCGTGATCCCTCACCCGACACCTCGGTCAGCGTGTAGCCGCGGGCACCCAGCGCTTTAAGCTCACGCAGTAAACGCTCCTGCAGCACACGTTCGGCCACAATGGTTACCAGCTTGAGCGTTACAGTCAGCATAGGTCTATTCTCCAATCCATTGTGCTAAGGCAAAATACAACGGAATACCCAGCGCCAGATTGAACGGAAAGGTGATACCCAGCGAAGCCGTCAGATAGAAGGTAGGATTGGCTTCCGGAAGTGAAATGCGTACAGCGGCCGGTGCGGCAATGTAGGAAGCGCTGGCTACCATAGCTCCCAGCACAGCACTGCCCCCCACCGATAGCCCGGTCCAGTGGCCCAGCACGACGGTCAGCGAACCATGCAGCAATGGCATCACGATACCAAATCCTATCAAAAACGGCCCCACGGTTTTCAGATCACGTAGCCGACGGGCAGCTACCAGCCCCATCTCTAGCAGAAAGAGCGTCAGTGCTCCTTTGAAACCGTTTACAAAAAAGGGCTCCACCGACTTGAGTCCTTCCATACCTGACAGGTAGCCAATGAGCAGGCCCCCTACCAGCAATACCACGCTACGACCGGCCAATACTTCGTGCAACCCTTCTCGCCAGGAGCCGTGATGATTGGAGCGCATAAAGGCGATCGTCAGCGCCACTACGATAGCCGGTACCTCCAGTATAGCCACCAGCGCCGGCATGAACCCTTCAGCCGGGTTGCCCTGGAACTGCCCAAACGTCTGCGCCGCAATAAATGTCACGGCGGATACGGAACCGTAATGAGCAGCAATAGCTGCCGCGTTGATGCGATCCATGCGACCGATCTTACGCAGCACGACGTAGGACGTAATGGGCGTCAGCAACCCCAAGAACAGCGTCACCAGTACCGGCCCGCGTACTACCGACCAGGGCGTGTGACTCAACTCGGCCCCACCTTTGAGCCCGATAGCCAGTAGCAGATAGATCGAAAGCGCCTGATATAGCGGCTCAGGAAACGATAGATCGCTGCGAATCAGCTGGGCGATGATACCCAGCGCAAAAGCCAGCACAATTGGGGAGAGCAGATTGGTCAGCAGAATGTCCAGCATAATGCGGTCTCGGCGGATTCACAAAAAAGCCGGCCGACCAACGGCTGACCCTTTTTCGGGGTTTCATTCCACAAGCGCTTTCGTGGCATCAATTTTTCGTGCCCGGGCCAGGAATACCCACCCCAGCAATCCCGCCAGCAATGAAGCACCCAGAATGCCTACCTTGGCCTGATCCAGCAATAGAGGGCTGGGCAAGGCCAGACCTGCAATGAACAACGCCATAGTAAATCCAATGCCGCAGAGGCATCCCACCCCCAGTAACTGCCTCCAGCTAACACCAGCAGGCAGTTCGGCCAGTCGCAGACGTACGGCCAGCCAGGATGCCAGCAGTACCCCGATCGGTTTGCCCAGCAGCAAGCCCAACACCACACCCAGCGTCACCGGATGCATCAGGCTGAGTCCGGTATCACCGCCCAGCGCCACCCCCGCATTGGCCAGTGCAAACACCGGCATCACGACATAAGCAACCAGCCCGTGCAATCCATGCTCCAGCCGCGTCAGTGGGGCCTCAACACGTTCACAGGCCCGTTCCAGCGAATAGATTACATTACGCTGCTCCTCACTGAGCAGGCGTCCCCTCCCCCGACTTCTGCGGAACAGGTCCAGTAACGCCTGTACCTGCTCCAGAAAAGCCGCACTATCAATGGCGCGACGGGCTGGAATCGTCAGCGCCAGCAAGACACCGGCCACTGTAGCATGTACGCCCGACTTGAGTACAGCCAGCCAGAGTAGCACCCCCAGCGCTCCGTATATCCACAATTGGCGCACGCCCAGCAGGTTGCACCCCCAGAGCAGTCCCCAGACGAGAGCAGCCGCCAGTAAAGCCCCGAGCGACAGATCGGTCGTGTAAAACACAGCGATCACCAGCACTGCCCCAAGATCATCTACGATAGCCAGTGCTGCCAGAAACACGCGCAATCCCACGGGCAGCCCCCGTCCCACCAGTGCCAGCACACCCAGCGCAAAGGCGATGTCGGTAGCCATCGGAATACCCCAGCCCCGCTCGCCTATGCCTCCTATATTGAGGGTCAGGTACAGCAAAGCCGGAACGAGCATGCCTCCAATCGCGCCGGCAATTGCCAGTCCAGCTTTCTTTGGCGATGACAGTTCTCCTACCAACAGCTCCCGCTTGATTTCCAACCCCACCAGCAGAAAAAACAGCACCATCAAGCCATCGTTGATCCAGTGCAGGAGCGATTTAGAAAGCGCTGCGCCTTCGGGACCAATCGTCAGCTTCGTTTCCCAGAGGGCACGGTAAAACGCCCCCCACGGGGAATTGGCCCAGACCATTGCAATTACGGCACTGGCCAACAGCAAGGCTCCGCTGGCTGCCTCGGTCTGGAAAAACTCCTGAAACGGACGAATCAACCGATCGGTCATTCGAGTAGCCCGTGCCATCATAGTGCTTTCTGTCTTTTTTTGCAGTTAAACGGCCGGCATCGTTTCATCCGGCTCCGAGCCATAGCGTAGCAATAGCCGACGTCGCTCACTTTCCAGAAGCAACCGACGCAATGCTTCGGCGTCGGGCGCCCGGAGCCAGGCCTGTTCGAAGTCCTCGCGTTGCAGGATCTGCGCAATGGCCGAAAGCGCCTGCAAATGGAAAGTGCGCTCGTCTTCGGTACGCACCAGTACAAAGACCGCATGGACCCGCTCCGGCTGATCCGGAAACTGCAGCCCTTCTCGACAGCGAGCCACCAGTAACTCAAAACGGCCATGTCCTTCGACGATCACATGCGGAATGGCTACACCCGGAAAAATGACCGTGCTGCTGAGCGTCTCCCGCTCCAGAAAGCGTTGCTGCAGGGTTGTCGCCGCTACCTTCAGCCGGGCTGCCAGCGGCTCAGCTACTACCCGGAAAAATGCGGGCAATGAAAGGGGACGACGCAGGTCCAGTACAGGTGCTCGCGCTACCAGGTGATCGAAACGATCGCGTGGCTCAGCAGGTACGTCACTTGCTTGCAACACGATCACCTGATCGCCTGGTTGCAGTGCCAGGCCACTATGCACAGGCTGGTACCGATTGCCCCGCAGCAGTGCCAGAGGGAGCGCCGGCCGCAATCCCTGTAGCATCTGGAAAAACCGGCCAGCCGGTACGGGTTGCGCAACCGGCACCTTGCTACGCACAATGCGCTCTTGCTCGATGCGATAATCCCAGGCACCCAGCGACATCGGTCCGGCAAAGAGGGTGGTAGCCTGTAAATGCCGCAGCAGGTGCTGGTGCTCGGCCTCATCGCCGCCGCTGAAGAGCACGTGCACTTCTGGCACGTAAAAGACCGTACGAGCCTGCTGCGCGGCCAATGCGTTCACTTCGGCGTTGGCCGTCATGGCAATGAATGTGCGTACATGAGCGGCCTGTGCTTCACTGAGGACCTGTTCGTCCAGCGCATCTCCACAGATTACCTGTAGGCCATCGCTTTCGGCCAACGCGCAGAGCTGGGGATTTCGGTCCACCATCCACACCGGCTGTGAGCGGGCCAGCACGCGTCCCAGTGCCCGTGCCGTTGCGCCAGCGCCAATGATCAGCACGCCGCGCCGCTCATGGTCCGAGCGCACCAGCTCATCCCGCCGTTTGAGCCATTCCACGCCCAGCTTGAGCAGGACGGGCACCGTGGCCGTCGTAAAGATGGCCATAAATACCAGAATGGAGAAGATCGTGGCATCAATGATGCCCATAGACAGACCGATCTGTGCGATAATGATCTCGACAGCGCCACGGCCATTCATGCCCGCTCCAATGACAACGCCTTCACGCCAGCCATATCCAGTGGGCAGGTAGAAAAGCGCAGTCCCGACAACTTTGGCCAGCGTAGCGACCCCGATCACCCCCGCCAGCAGTACCGGATGCTGCCAGAACACGTCGAAAGTCACTTCGAAGCCAGCCGTCACGAAAAAAATTGGCGCCAGTAAACCCAGCGACACGTCGCGCACCAGATCCATCAGGTCCTTCGAGAGCGTGCGCCCCAGCGTACGTTCCCGCAGAAACAACCCGGCCAGAAAAGCCCCCAGAATACCGTGCAGACCAGCCAGCTCAGCCCCTTCAGCAAAAAGCAACGCCATAACCACGATCAGTAGAAAACTGACCGTGCGTCCCGGCGCATAGCGCTGCAGCCAGGCCCCAAAACGCGGGATCAGTTTGAGCCCCACCAGCGCTGCCATCCCAAAAAAGCCCAGCGCCTTTAACCCCACCAGTCCCAGCTCGGCCACCGCCATGCTCCCGAATTGCGCAACCCCGGTGATCCCGGCAAAGATCAGCAGCGAGAGCGTATCGGCAATCAACGCCCCGGCCATCATCACGTGCGCGATGCGTGTGTCGAGCAGTTGCAGATCAACCAGAATGCGCGACTTGGTCGCCAGCGACGTTACTCCGGCTGCCACCCCCACAAACAGGGCGGCATAGACATTCCCTGTCACGCTGTAGATAAGCAGGTAGCAAGCCACAAACGGCGTGATAAAACCGCCCAGCGCAGCCAACACACCCCCCTTAGAAGCACGCCCCAGCTCCTGCGGATCGATCTCCATGCCAATGTAGAGCATCATCAGCAGCACACCCAGCTCCCCTATCACGGCCAGCGCTTCACTTCCGTGCAGGACACCCAGCAACGGCGGTCCCAGCAGCATACCTGCCAGCAATTCCCCCAGCACCGACGGGTAGCCCACCCGTGTGGCCAGCAGTCCTCCCAACCAGGCTGCAATCAGCACCAGCAGTAGATTCAGCAGCGAGAGTTCCATAGAGTTATTCGTTCGTAATGGAATGCACCGGTTCAGGAATGCTTGCTAAAAGCAGAAAAGCGAGATCATCTGCCAACAATTCAGCGAGGTGCGGTCATTCCTGCGGCTTACAGCGGCCAAGCCAGCGCCGGACCAGACATTGCCGCATCGACAACGTCCCACCGGCAGCCGAGTGATATGAAGACAACCATCTCATTGCTCAGATACGCAGCTTGTAGACGATACGAAGCCGGACGGAAAAAGACAAGCCTTCAACGAACAAGCGGCAGGTGAAAGGCGAAAGTTGAGCCCCGACCTGGCGTGCTTTCGATCTCCAGCTGCGTCTGATGAGCGTTCAGGATGTGCTTCACAATAGCCAGACCAAGTCCCGTGCCGCCCTGTTCCCGAGATCGAGAGCGATCAACCCGGTAAAAGCGCTCGGTCAGTCGGGGAATATGCTGAGGCGCGATCCCAATACCATTGTCCACGACGGCCACCCGAACGCTTTCATGCTGCGCCTGCAACCGCACCTCTACAAAACCGCCCGGGTTATTGTACTTGATCGCATTGTCCACCAGGTTGAGCAGCACCTGCCGCAGTCGCTCGCGATCCCCCAGCACACGGGGCAGATTTTCCGGGAAACAACCCCGCAACGACACCTGACAGGCGGACGCCAGTGGCTCCATCGACTCGAGCACTTCACGCACCAGGGCCGGTAAGTCGAATGGAGTCGGCTGCAATTGCAATGCGCCCGTCTCCAGTCGCGAAATCTCTGTAAGATCACGCACCAGGTTGGCCAGGCGATCAGCGTTGCGCAGAATCTTTTTCAAAAAAGTGCGGCGTACGGCCTCGTCGTCCGGATCGGCTTCAAGCAATGTTTCGGTAAAACCTCGAATGGAAAAGATGGGCGTTTTCAATTCATGCGAGACATCCCCGAGAAACTCACGCCGGTAGTTTTCCATGCGCCGAAGCTCCTCGATCTCTTTTTCAAGTGTACGTCCTGTGCGATAGACCTGCCAGATCAGGCTGTTCAACTCATCGTCCTGGGGTACCTGGGCCCGCTCCAGGTTCTCAAACGAACGACGACGAATCTGCTGGAGTAGCTCGCGCGCCAGTTCCAGGCGAGGCATGAGCAACCGCGCAGCCACAATCAGCACGCTTGCCCCGAAGATCAGCACCAGCAACCCTATCCGCAACCATGGATGGCCCACACCCAATCCCACAACAAGTGTCGGCAGCAATGCCAGCAACACACTGTAGGCAGCCAGCTTCCAGGCCAACCGCCCGAATCGAAAGAGCGCGCGCAGTCTGGAGCGCATCACACGCTACTCGCGGAATTTGTAGCCAACCCCCTTGACCGTCTCAATATAGTGGCTGCCGAGCTTCTCGCGAATCTTTCGGATGTGCACGTCCACCGTGCGATCCACTACATAGACGTCTCGCCCCCACACCTCGTCAAGTAGCTCCTGCCGGGTAAATACCTTACCGGGATGGGCTGCCAGAAAGTAGAGCAGTTCGAACTCCTTACGTGGCAGGCGTACCGTCTCGCGCCCCTCCTTCCCGAGCCGATAGACGAGATAGCGGTCGCGGTCGATTTCCAGATCGTGAATGCGCAGCAGGTTCGGAGGCGTTTCATAGCGACGCGCACCACGCAACAGAGCACGCGTCTGGCTTAGCAGAACGGGGACCGACACAGGCTTCCCCACATACATATCCGCACCAACGTCCAGTCCCTGAATCTGATCTTCCTCTTCAGTCCGCGCCGTGAGCATCAGGATAGGCGTGGTGCGCAGCCGGGCATCGCGCCGAATGCGGCGGCATACCTCAATGCCGTCCATGTTCGGCATCATAATGTCCAGAATGATGACATCCGGCTGCAACCGAGCGGCCTTTTCCAGGGCCTCAATGCCATCACGGGCCAGCTCCACCTCAAAACCCTCCCGCTTGAAGTTGTAGGCCAGCAGTGCCAGAATATCGTCTTCGTCATCGACGATAAGCACGCGTGGAGGACGCGCATCAACGGCGGGCTGTAACATGATCTGCGGGACCGTATGCCCTCAGGGTGGCACCATATCTTGACACGCTTAAAGATACAAGCGGACTGACCGGATTATATTATCGAAGCGTTATGCGCCGGATTTTCAAGGATAGGCAGACGATCGGTCAGATCATCCAGGGGCGGATCAAAGGTTTCCTGAAACAGCTCAAAACAAACACCGTCGGCTACAGCCGCCAGGGGACGATTCTGTTCAATGACACGCTGGTAGGTGCGATAGCAGGCCAGCGCTGCCCTGGCCCGCTGCAGATCTTCCGCCGTAAACGAAACGCAGGCGTCGATATGCGCCGGAGGGGAGGTGTGTAAATGCGCAGGCTTCGCTTCAAGGTCTTCGGGCAACGTAAAAAAAGCCAACCGACGTGGCCCCCCCGAACGCTCACGAAGCGCACAAAAGACGCGTTTGACCACCGCATGTGTGACCAGATGATCGGGATGTCCACTGAGGCCATGCACCGGATAGGTCACTACCACGCTGGGCCGATGGCGCTCAATAGCCCGGGTCACTACTTCTTCCAGGACCCGAGGGTCCAGCTCGGCCAACCTGCCGTCCGGAAAGTTCAGCACGTCCAGGCTAGAAAGCCCCAGGATCTCAGCCACACATTGCATTTCTTCAAAGCGAATTCGGCCCATTTCAGACTTGCTGTAGCCGTGATAAAGACGCTGGCGTGTGGCCTCGCCACAGGTGAGTGTTAATAGATGTACAGCATGTCCTTCGCGTCGCTGCCGGGCAATCGCCGGCGCCGGCCCAAAGCACTCGTCATCTGGATGAGGAAAGATGTACAGCAGCGTAGCCACTGAAAAGGAAAGGATTTTTTACAATGCCAACGTAGTCTATTAAAGTTTGTTGCAACAGATTCTTACTCTGACGGTTCCTGAATAATCTCATGAAAGACCGTCTGACCGGTCTGGAGCATGCGGCGTACATAGGGCAGACAGAGCCGGCAGCGGAGGCCAAAGCGTATGTGGCGCTGTAACGCCTCCACACTGCCGGCTCCGGTCTGCGCAGCTACGGATTTCAATTCGGCAAAGGTGCGCTGAAAGCAGTAGCAGCGGTCGATGCGCATCAGCGCCTTTCCTGTACGAGCTCAATATGCGAAGGAGCGGGCCCCACGGTGAAACGTCCCACCTGGCGGCCATTACGATCCAGGATAACCACGGCCCCTGCAGCTGTGTAGTCAGGCGCGCCGTTTGGTCCAGCAGCCAACCGGGCGATATAGAGACGCTGCTGCGCCGCATCGTAGGCAACCGCCGTCATGGCGGACAGGTCGGTCGCCGCCGGCACGGTCAGTGTGGCTGCCAACGCATTGGCGTCGGTATCAATCCGGAAGATCTGTCTGCTGGCGCTGCTGATCGCGTACAGCTCTTCAGCTGCAGGCGCATAGTAGGCCACTTGCGTACCGTTGGCCGAGCCAAGTTGCACGTCGAACGTGATCCGGGCCACCACCGCACCGGTAGTCCGATTCATGAAGACCACCTGGCCATTGGTTCGCTCAATGACTTCAGTGTAATCTTCATTGTAGACGGTTTTGCCCTGACAAACGACCAATAGTTCTTCCTCTTCGTCAATGAACACAGCCTTGGGACCATCGCAGCCGGGCTCCAGTGTGTCGATTACCTGGTCGGTCGCCGCATCAACCACCGAGATCGTCCGTCCTGCTCCCAGGGCGCCGTAATTAGCCACATACACGCGTCCCTTATAGGCAACAACACCTTCGGGATAGGGCCCGACCTCGATCGAATCGGCCACAATGGTCCGGGTAACCGGATCGACGGCAAAGACCAACCCATTGCCCCCAAAGACCATGTTGGTTACATAGGCTTTCTGATCACTGGCAAACGCCACGTACCGGGGAATAGGCAGGCCGTCGATGCGCCCGACAAGCTGTTGAGTAGCCACATCAACTACAGCGACATGCCCAACGCTAAACGTGTTGAGTGTCACATAGACGCGGCCCTGATACAGCGTGAGACTTTGCACAAAAGCGTTCAGGGCCAGCGTTGAGGTCTGACCAGTGGCCGGTTCGTAGAAGGTCAGTGAACCATTCTGGTCGCTGAAGTTACCGCCGTTACCTACCAGCACACCGGTCGTTACCAGACGCTCCGTTTCCTCGTCCGGGCCCAGCAGATCGCAGCCACCCAGTACAACCAGGGGTAATGTTATCAGCAGAATCAGGCGTCGCATGGTTCGTTCTTCTTTTCGGGTTTAGGGTTCACGGAAGTAGTTCCAGACGAAGTTGCACGCGCACGTGGCGCGGCGGCATGGGATAAAAGCGCACGACTTCGTAAGCTGTGTTGGTCAGATTTTCGGCGCTCAGGCTGAAGGACCACCGGATCCGGGCTATCTGCGGGGTCAGACGCAGATGGGCATCGAGCACGGTGAAAGGCGCCAGAGCCTGGGACTCGTCGCTGGTAAGGTAACGACGACCAGTATGGCGCGCGTTCAAGCTCAGGCCTACAGGTCCGACCTGCACATCTATAAAGGCCTTGAGCTGGTGCAGGGGTACATAGCGCAGCTGGTGTCCGTAGGCTCTGGTAGCAGGATTCGAGCGGTCTTCGGCCCGAGTCAGCGTGTAGAAAAGCCCTCCCTGCAGCCGGAAAGAGGCGGTAAAGGGCACGTGGGCCCGGAGCGAAGCTTCCAAGCCGCGTGTGCGGACGCGCCCGACATTGATCGGGCGCCAGAGCTGTACCCCAGGCGCCACGAAGCCGGGATACCAGACGATCTGCTCCGTCAGGATAGTCCGAAAGGCCGTCAGCTCCAGCGTGAAGGGTTGCCAGCGCGTATACAGACCTGCCTCGGTGCTCCAGCCGCGTTCGGGCTTCAGGTCGGGATTGCCGCCGGGCTGGAAGAAGCGCTCGCCCAGCGTAGGGGCTCGAAAAACCCGCCCAAGCGCTCCTTTCACATGTAGCATGCCTTCACGCAGCGCCAGGTTCAGGCCGAGCTGCGGGCTAAGAGCACGGAAGGCGTGCCCGGCTGTTGCATACAGATCCAGCCGAAGGGCCGGATAGAGTCGCAGCCGTCCCTGGCGTCCGGCCAGACGAAATGCCAGCGCAATTGCGCGTTGATCGACCTTACGCCGCAATGCCGCATGTTCCCAGCGGCCTTCGAGCTGTACAGTCAGCGCCCAGCGTGCGTGCAGTGCCTGGTCGAGCGTTGTCTCCAGCGCCAGCGCGCGCGTGCGCGTGGTGTCGGCTTCACCGGCAAAGCGATTAACGTAAGCCAGCTGCGTGTGCTGGTAGCTGCTACGTACCGTAAGGCGTCCGGCCGGCAGCGGCCATTCGGCCAGCAGGAGCACACGCTGTTGCCGGTCGGTCTGTTGGGCATCAACCGGCGGCGCATTACCCGGTCCGGGCAGGCTCCGGCGCGCTTCCGTCAGCCAGACTGTTCCTTCGAATCGTCCGTAGGCTACATAGCGCAGTTTGCCGAAAACCGACGTCATCTGCCGGTCAGCCCCTTCTCGGCGACGCACCGTTGGAGGGGGCAGCGGATTGGGATATGGATAGTCGCCGGTAGTTCGACTATGCTCAACGGCGCCCAGCACGGCCAGGCGATTTATTCCGGCATGCGCGACTACTCCCAGACTTTGCTCGCCGTAGGCGCCCAGCCGCAACGCCATCCGGCCACCCGGTCGCTCCGTCGGTCGGAGCGTATGTAGCCGTACCACACCACCAACGGCTCCTGAGCCATAAAGTGCAGCCGCTGGCCCGTGCACTACCTCGACGCTTTCCAGCAACACGGTGGGGAGCAGTGTCAGGTCGATCAATCCCGACTGAGGATCGGCGACCCGATGCCCGTCGATCAGCATCAGTGTCTGAGTGGCACTGCTGCCCCGTAGTGAGAATGTGGCCAGCCCTCCACTCCCGTAGCGTTTGATAAACAGCCCGGTGCGCGCTTCCAGCAGCTCGGCCACCGTGCTTCCCCCGGCCCGTTCCAGGTCGGTCGCAGCCAGTCTCCAGAGATGCCGATCGACTTCCTGCGCCGTCTCAAGGCGCTGTCCTTCGACGACGACGGGGGGCAGCACCAGCGTGGTATCTGCCTGTTCCTGGGCCCGGATGCCTGACACGTACCCGAGTCCCAGCAACAGTAGTCCGTACCGAAATACCGAAAAGCGCATAAAAAAGCCCGTTACCTCAATGCGAGGTCCGGGCCAACGCAGCCATGCCAGAACGCCAGAACGGCCGACCTTTTGGCCGGTACGGTCGAACAGCCGGTGCATCAGGCGCGGACCTCAGTTCCCGGAGGCTTCGGCCTGACGCCGCTGGCAGGTCTCCTGGCTCACCGTGGGTTCCATCAGGGTGACGGAACGGATCGCATCGAGCTCCACCGCCGGCCTTCCCATCTGACAGCGCAGACAGTGACCGTCGGCTTCATCGCCCGCCGACCACAACCACGGCTCACAGTTGCGGGTACAGCTCCAGATTCCCCGACCAACAGGCCGGGCCACTGGATTCCCTTTTCATCCGCCCGTGGCGGAACCAGCGGCGCATGTCGAAGAACAACCTTCTAATTTAGGCACGAGCAGCCTGCTGTGCAAACCTTTCCACCAGACTTCCTGTTGAAGCTTTCTGGAATGCTTTGAGGACTTGCCCCCAGGCGCTGCACTTTGTATGTTTAGCGCCATCCTGAAATTACGAAAAACTACGTAACCTCTTCCATGAAGCTCTCAGAGCGCATCAAGCAGGCCCGTTTTGCTTCACCGGCGCAAGAAGCGCTGCTCAATATTCTGGTAACCAGTTCCTGGGTATTGAGTGAACTCTCCGCCCTGATGGCTCCGTTTGGCGTTACACCCACTCAGTACAACGTCCTGCGCATCCTCCGTGGCAGTCATCCTGGAAAGCTGACCTGCTCAGAGGTCGGTCGGCGCATGCTTGACCGCATGCCCGATGTTACCCGATTGCTCAATCGCCTGGAACGGGCCGGACTGGTCACGCGCACCCGCTCCAGCCATGATAGACGGGTGGTCGAAGTGGGCATCACGGAGAAAGGGTTGGCGTTGCTGGCCCGCATGCAACCGGTGGTGGACGAAGCACAGGAACGTCTGATGCGTCGCCTTTCGCCGGAAGAGTTGCGGCTGCTCAGCGATCTGTTGGATCGCCTGCGCGCCGACGAAGAAACGTCGCAGGAAACGCCGTCCGAATGACCGACGCATCGCACGTATGCTTTGCGCAGCCGACGTCCTGAGCCGTCTGTCCAAAGTCTTCTGCGTCTGCACGGCGATTTTCATCACAGCGCTGGTACCTGTCGAAGCCACCGCTTGGAGGTGCTTCGCATAACCTTACCTGCCGGGCATGCGCTTTAACAAATCAGGACCGCAAGGTATGCTGGCCTTCTCCATACGCGTCTATGGTCGATGATGGCTGAGGCTCCGGCCAAAAGGAGGTCCGGGTTTGAGCCAATGGATTGGAGTGCAGATTGGGTTTGCGTGTGCCTTGCCTCGGCAAGCCATTGCCATATCCGCCATCGCTTTTTCTCCCTGCTCTCAGAAGCCCTGCGTTGGTCTTCGGTATGATCCGACGCATTCTGCTTGGGAATCTGACCGCCTATCTCCTGAGCCAACTGGCCGACAATATCCTGCTTTCCTGGCTACGACGCCTGTATGGCATTGCCACGCTCCAAAGGATGGCTTATGAGCTCACTGGCTTATCAATAGGCTGAGGGGGCTGACGGTTGCCTTTGCCAATCAGCTTGCCCTGGCGCACAAGCTCCTCAGGGATAGCTACGAGCCTGAGGCAGTTCCTCCACCTCCCACTGGCCGATCAGGGGCAACAAGCCAGCGCATATCCGCGCCACCCAGGCAGTGGTCAGCATGGGCTTCTTCCTGTTAGCGGAAGAGCCGAAGCAGCAGATTGAGCAGGAGGGTCAGCACCAGACTGACCAGCAGCATGGTACCCAGCGGGAAGTAAAAGCGAATGTTCCCTTTCTCCCAGCTGAAGTCACCAGGCAGGCGTCCGATGGGTAGGTGGGGCAGCCGCCCCAGCAAAAGCAGCACCCCTCCCAGCACTATCAGCACCACACCCATCAGCAGCAGCCAGCGGCCCAGCTCGGTCAGCGGACCCTGTGTCATCGCTCAGGATGAAATACTTGCCTCCCGGGGAACTTCGACGAACGTCAGCCAGCCATAAGGATCTTTGCCTTCGCGTACGATCTCAAAAAACGCGCGCTGTAGGGCTTCGGTTACCGGGCCGCGCCGCCCCTGGCCAATCGTATAGCGATCGACCGAACGGATCGGCGTGATCTCAGCGGCCGTGCCCGTAAAGAACAGCTCGTCAGCAATATAAAGCGCTTCACGGGGCAGAGGTTGTTCGATCACGGTATAACCCAGATCACGCGCCAGGGTGATCACCGCATCGCGCGTGATGCCCGGCAGGATCGACAACGTCAGCGGCGCCGTGTAGATAATACCATCGCGTACCAGAAACAGATTCTCACCACTTCCCTCGGCCACATAGCCGTTCACCGATAGCATGATACCTTCGGTGTAGCCGTTGAGCACGGCTTCCATTTTCACCAGACCTGCATTTGCATAGTTGGCACCGGCCTTTGCCAGGGATGGCAGCGTGTTAGGTGCCATGCGGTTCCAGGTGCTTACCTGCACATCTACACCCTGCTCAAGGGCGTCATCCCCCAGATAGGCTCCCCATTCCCACACGGCAATAGCGACCTCAACGGGACTGTTCAGCGGATTAACGCCCAGCCCCCCCATGCCACGAAAAACTACGGGCCGAATGTAACAGGCTTTCAAGCCACTGGCCCGGACTGTTTCAAGGGCAGCCGCTTCCAGCTCTTCCAGCGTATAGGGCAACTCCATACGGTAAATCCGAGCCGAGTCGACCAAGCGCCGCATGTGCTCCCGTAGTCGAAAGACAGCCGGGCCTCGGGCGGTGTTATAGCATCGGATCCCTTCGAAAACCGACGACCCGTAATGTACTACGTGCGACAGCACGTGAATCTTTGCCTCTTCGAACGGCACCAGCTTACCGTTAAACCAAATAGGATGTTTTTCCATTGTACTTATCGCGTTTGCGTTCTCAGAAACTTTTCGGAAACCTGGCCATCTTCTTGGCCATTGGATAACTGGAATATTCACCTGCACTGGCCGACTGCTTATGCGCCGGGGTCGTCTGATATTCGGGCTGATTATTATCCTGTTTGTATTCCTGGCGGTAGCTGACGCCCTCGATCTGTTTAACCGGCGTCCGTATTACGAAGTCCCTCATGGCAATCATACGCATTACGTCCCGCGTGATCGGGATCCTGACGTTCCGATCGAACGCTTTCCCAGACGTCCTCCCGAACGTTGCGAGCGCATTGCACCTGACGGCCGGCTGGTTCCCATCGAAGGGTGCGAGTAAGTTCACGAGCACTTTCCGCGGCCTCCCAGTTGCTCCAGTGCTTCCCCGCTCAACCGCATCGTGATCCATCCGTTCAACGGGCGAGCGCCCAGCTTTCGGTAAAAGCGAAGCGCCGGCTCGTTCCAGTCAAGCACCTGCCAGTCCAGCCGTCTGGCACCCCGCGCGATTGCAATTTCGGCCACGCGCTTCAGCAATGCAAACCCGATTCCCCGGCCACGATAAGCAGGACGGACGTAAATATCCTCCAGATAGATGCCCCAGCGGGTCAAAAAGGTTGAATAGTTCGCAAAGAACAGGGCAAAGCCCAGGGCCTCGCCAGTCGTCGCCTCTTCGGCCAGCAGCGCCTCGCAGCGCGGCGAAGCCTCCGGGCGCAGGTGCGCCCGAAGTCTCTTCGGATCGGGTTGCGCTTCATCGCGTAGCTTTTCGTAGTCGGCCAGCTCCAGGATGAGCTGCACAAGTGTGTCAGCATCGTCCGGGGTCGCTTCCCGGATGCGAAACGTTATGTCCGTTGCGAAAGCGCTCATCGATAGCGGCGGAAGAATTCGTCATCTTCGTCGTCTTCGTCCTCGTCTCGTCCCAGCGACGAGAGCATCGAGCCCATGATGTCGCTGTAGCGGGTTTCCTGATCAAGCAGGTCCTTGCCGAGCAACGAATGCTGATGGAGCGCCTCCAGCACAAACTCCATCATGGAAGCCGTCTCCGCCGGGGTAGCCGGGCGCGTGTAACGCTGCACAAGGGCGCAGAGCCCTTCTACGGCATCCAGCCGACGTGCATACTCGTCAAAGGGCAGTTCGGGCGTCAGCGTCACCTGCTCTCCCTTAGCGAACCAGTCCAGGATAGGTTGATAGACGGCCCGTCCTTCCTTGCGGTTGGCCGGATCTGGAAAATAGCGCGGAAAGATAGCCTTAACGGCCCGTCCGACAAGCAGCCGCGCAACATTCTGCACGCCTTCCTGCTCGCCTTCATAGACCAGTTCAATTTTGCCGGTAATGGCCGGTTCGACAAAAAACAGATCACTGATGCGCACCGTGGTTTCTGCTTCGCCGTTCAGCAACGCCCGACGCTCGGCCGCCGAGATCAGACATTCAAGTGCAGCTCGCGTCATACGCACCGACACGCCGGATTTCTGGTCCACGTACTCGCTCTGGCGGGCTTCGAAAGCAATCTGCTCAATGATCTCGCGGAAAAAGTAGGGCACGTGGACACGCACCTGCCCATCTCGCTCCTGCCAGGCTTCTTGCTGCGTAATGGCAATGCCGATCTCAATGGTCTTCGGATAGTGCGTGATGATCTGACTATCTATACGGTCCTTTAACGGCGTGATAATATTGCCCCGATTCGTGTAATCTTCCGGGTTGGCCGTAAAGACCAGCAGGATATCGAGCGGAAAGCGGATGTTAAAGCCGCGAATCTGAATGTCCTGTTCTTCCAGAATGTTGAGCAGCCCTACCTGAATACGTGGTTGCAGGTCGGGCAATTCATTGATCGCGAAGATACCCCGATTGGTGCGAGGAATCAGGCCAAAGTGAATGACCTCTTCATCGGCGTAGGTCAACCGTCGGTTGGCCGCCTTGATGGGATCAATATCGCCGATCAGGTCGGCAATGGTCGTATCGGGTGTAGCCAGTTTTTCGGCGTAACGCTGGCTCCGATGAAGCCACTCGATGGGTGTATCATCGCCTAAGTCGGCCACCATCTCCCGGCCATATTTGGAGATAGGAGCAAATGGATTGTCATTGACCTCGCTTCCTTTGATGATCGGAATGTATTCGTCAAGCAGTTCAGGTAACATGCGGATGATTCGCGTTTTGGCCTGGCCGCGCAGCCCGAGCAGGATCATGTCGTGGCGTCCCAGAATCGCGTTCTGGATCTGCGGAATGACTGTTCGCTCATAGCCGATGATGCCCGGAAAGATCTCTACACCGCGCTGGAGTTTGGCGATCAGATTTCTGCGCAGTTCATCTTTGACCGAGAGCGGTCGATAGCCGATCTCCTTAAGATCACCCAGCGTTTTCAACGCTGTCAGCCTCTGTCCCATAGCCCCGAATGGTCCCATACAGTTGCCAGGGTAGGTAGCACGGTCACGGGGCAGTGCTGTTCCCCGGAGGGGTCCAGCGATAAGCTACGATCCGGGCTTCGGGATCGTTCAGCACCACCACGAGCAAGCAGGTGGCGTTTCGGCATTGCACGGCCAGATCGTGTGGATAGAAACGGCGATTCAGCCGCTGTGCTGCCGTAATCAACCGGTGGCGCAGTCGGCCGTCGGACAGGCCAAAAACGTCGATCTGAACCCAGCCAGGTCGCAGGTTAAGTACAAATAGCAGCGAATCGACAGGCACGGCTGATGACGTGAGCAAGGGGGCCTCGTGCACCTCACCTACCAGGAAGGCCCGACTTCGAGCCAGCATGGGGGAGTCAAACCCCACAAGTGCGAGCGTATCGAGCTGCCCATCAGGCCACCACCGATCGATTACGGGGCGAAAGCCAGCCAGGCTCAGCAGCACGTCACCCCATGGACGCAAAAAGCCGGCATAGCGCCAGTATGGCTCGGGGAGCTTCTGCTGCCGCACAATCCGCCCTTTGCGGTCAAGCTGTACCAGGACCCCTTCTTGTCCTTCCCGGACTGCCTTGACGAAGTATCCTTTCGGTGTGGCTACTGCGTACAGCAATGCTCGATCAGGCAATAAGGCAGGCAGCGCTATCCGCTGCACCACGCGTCGCTCAACGATCAGCACAAGCTGTCGGGCTTCGGGCGCCAGCACTACCAGCGTGTCACCGTGAAAGCCCGCCAGATACGGATAGCGCAGGTTGGCCGGCTGCAATGTATCGCGCAAAGCGCCGGTCGTATCCAGCACGGCCAGCAGGTGCTGTTCGGCATCACTGATGTATAGCAGCCCATCGGGCCCAAACTGCACGGTACGCGGCCGTTTGAGCGGCAAGGATTCCGTAGCGGAAACGGTCCAGTTCAGACGCAGGGTATCGAAAGGCACCGTAGCCGCTATCTGACGTGACAGGGAGTCGGATGGCAGCAGGGCCGTGGGCTCCTCACGCCGGCACGACGACGGCCAACACCCCGCCAGTAGGAGTGCCAGGCTGAGCAACAGCATGGTCGACCGCATCATCGCGACGACTCCTGGCGTCCGATGCGCATTTCCAGCGTCAGGCGCCGGCCATCGCGTAGTACGCCTATCTGCACACGATCACCGGGGCGAAAGTCGAACAACCGGGCACGCAGTTCGTCGCTATTGGCCACTGGTGTGCCACCGAACGACACGATCACGTCGTAGGGCCGCAGGCCGGCCATATCGGCAGGCGAGCCAGGATCGATGTCAGTCACAAACACACCCCGCGCATGGGGAACCCCCAGCGCCTGGGCAATGCGTGGCGTCAGATCCCGCACATAAAGCCCTGTGTAGTAGGAGCGGTCTACGTAACCCTTTGCTTTCAACTCGGCCACGATACGCTGAATTTTGTCAGCCGGTATGGCAAAGCCAATCCCGACCGAGCCCCCTGTTTCCGAATAGATAGCCGCATTCATGCCAATCACCTCACCCCGTGCGTTCACCAGTGGCCCTCCAGAGTTCCCCTGGTTAATGGCCGCATCGGTCTGAATCATGTCGCGATAGAGCCGGCCGTTCTGAGAAGGCAGGTTACGTCCAACCGCACTGACCACCCCCACCGTTACAGTAGGCGGCGCTGCCTCAAACAGACCATAGGGATTGCCCAGGGCAATTACCCATTCACCGACAATTGGTGCACTCTGGGCAAAGTGCAGATAGGGCAACGGCCGGTCCGGATTCACTTTCAACAGCGCAATGTCCGTAACCGGATCAGTACCTACCAGCTCGGCGTCCATGGCCCGGCCGTCCGGGAACGAAACGGTAATCTTTGTAGCATTACCCACGACGTGGTCATTCGTAACAATGTAACCATCCGGCGAAATGATGAATCCCGAACCAATTGCGTGAATCTGCCGCTCGATAATGCGTGAGCGCGGCCCTCCAAAGAAGAACTCCCAGATCGGATCGTTGAAAAAGTCGGCAAACGGATCCCGATAGCGAATGCGTTGCACCTCCAGCACGTTGATACTGACCACGGCAGGCGACACCTCACGCACGGCCCGCGTGATCGCCGTCTCCCGTGAGCGATAGAGTTGCGCCTGCAGGTCCGCCGTGTCGGTCGCTACCCAGGGCGTATCAGGACCTGGCTCTTCAGAACGGGCATTCTGGGAGCATCCCCCTGCCAACAGGGGTAACAACAAAAATCCCAGCAGTGGCAGAAAGCCTCGCATGGCAAATCGGCTGACTGTTGGCTGAACCCCGCAAGCCAGGAGGCTCATACGAGCCAGCCGAGCTCGGGTTCAACCGAGGTATTGTCGTGTCGTTAAATGTCAGGAAATTGTCACCGTCATGCGGAGACCGGTGCGCCATATTCTATTCTGGAAGCCCTACGGTGTGTTGAGTCAGTTCACTGACCGGGAAGGGCGTCCTACCCTCAAAGACTACATCGAGGTGCCGGATGTCTATCCAGTCGGACGACTGGACATGGACAGTGAAGGGTTGTTGCTCCTTACCAGTGACGGCCTGCTCAAATATCGGTTGCTGCATCCACGTTATGGACACTGGCGCACTTACTGGGCCCAGGTCGAACGCATTCCTGACGAGGAAGCGCTTCGGCGTCTATCCGAAGGTGTTGTGATTGCGGGCGGCTATCGGACCCGTCCAGCCCGGGTGCGCCGCATTAAGCCGCCAGACCTACCTCCCCGTCCCCGTCCGATCCGCTACCGCAAAACAGTGCCCACCTGCTGGCTGGAGATTTCTGTTCGAGAAGGAAAAAATCGACAGGTACGTCGCATGACCGCGGCCGTCGGGCATCCTACGCTACGGTTGGTACGCGTAGCTATCGGCCCGTTACGCCTTGATGGGCTGGCACCTGGCCAGTGGCGTTGGCTCACACCCGACGAAGAAGCGGCCCTCTACCGCCTCTGCCGTTTGAAGAAACCAGGACCTCCCTGAGTCATTTCTCTGTTTGAAGTTGGATTGCACTACGATCTTGCTAATCGCATGCCCCGTGGAATTCTACTCGTCGGGCTACTGCTCGGAGCGGGTTGCAGCCTTCTGAGTCCTGTTTATGCGCCTGTGCCCGAACTGATCGGTCGGTGGGAATGGGAAGAATCTACTGGCGGACTTGCCGGCCTACGTCTGACCCCAGACAGCATGGGCTACACCATTATGCTGACCTTCCACACCGACGGCACCTTCGTCTGGCATCGGAGCGATCAGGGCCCCCTTACGGGTCTTTACCAGCTCGTCCAGCGCAATGGCACCTGGTACGTACGCTATCGGCCAGCCGACCATCGCTGGCTGCCGGAGCAACGGATTGGCTTTGCTCCGCCCGATACGTTGTTACTATATGATCGGTGTGTGGATTGCTTTTCTCACCGATTCCATCGGGTGCAATAGCCCTCTAAAAAAAAAAGAGGCCGTCATCCCGACGGCCCCGAAGATTGCCTGTTGCCTGGCCCGACTTCAGGTGCCGGCCGTATAGTCGGTGGCGTACGCCCGTTGCTCGTCGGAAAGCGTGTCGATCCGAATGCCCATCGTTTCCAGCTTGATGCGGGCAATTTCCTGATCCAGCTCCTCGGGTAGATCTATCACCTGCGGAGGCAGCTTCTCCCCCGCCTTGTGTTTTTCGACGAGCATCAGGTGGGCCATGAACTGGTTGGCGAAGCTCATGTCCATGACTTCGGACGGATGTCCTTCGGCAGCAGCCAGGTTGACCAGGCGGCCGTCGGCCAGCACGTAGATGCGGCGGCCATTTTCGAGCAGATATTCCTTGTTATTCGGCCGTATTTCGCGCACCTGAACTGCCAGCTCAGCCAGCTCTTTCAAATTCAACTCCACGTCGTAATGGCCGGTGTTGCATACAATCGCTCCGTCTTTCATCTTCTGGAAGTGGTAGCCCCGAATTACATCCTTCATGCCGGTGGCCGTTACGAAGATGTCGCCGATCTCGGCAGCTTCATCCATGGGCATGACGCGGAAGCCATCGAGCACAGCCTTCAGAGCGGCCGTGGGCTTCACTTCCGTGATGATCACATTGGCGCCCATACCACGCGCTCGCATGGCGACACCGCGCCCACAATGTCCATAGCCGGCTACCACGAAGTTTTTGCCTGCCAGCAAAACGCTTGTTGCGCGCAGGATTCCGTCAATGGTAGATTGTCCGGTACCATAGATGTTGTCGAAGTCCCACTTCGTTTCAGCATCGTTGACCGCAAAGACCGGATAGAGTAGCTTGCCATCGGCGGCCATGGCCCGCAGCCGTTTGACGCCGGTAGTCGTCTCTTCCGAACCGCCAATGATGTGCTGGGCCAACTCGGGGCGTTTGTGATGCACGGTGAAGATCAGGTCGGCGCCGTCGTCAAGGGTCAGGTGCGGGGGGGTATCCAGCGTGCGCTCGATGCTCCAGTAGAATTCTTCGACGCTCTGGCCATGCCAGGCATAGATTTCAACCCCCGCGGCGGCCAGGGCTGCAGCGATGTCGTCCTGTGTCGAAAGTGGGTTACAGCCGCTCCAGGCCACCTCGGCACCGCAGGCCTTGAAGGTTTCAATCAGTACGGCCGTTTCCTTGGTTACATGCAGACAGCCAGCAATTTTGTACCCTTTGAACGGTTGCGTCTGGCTGTAACGCGCACGTAGATGCATGAGCACGGGCATGCGGCTTTCAGCCCACGCAATCCGCTTGCGGCCCGCTTCGGCCAGTTTCAGATCCCGTACCTTGTAGGCTCCTTCCCGGTAGTCCATTGTTACAGACGTTTGGTCGTGGTTCGTTTTCGGCAGGCTCTTACGCCCGGTTAAAGACTTCGGTCGCAATTTATTTGAACTTCATGGGCGATCTGGCAGGAAAAGTACCGTGCGTGTCTGGTTCCCTCCTTCCACTTCCAGCCGCACCACATATACGCCTGTGGCCAGACCATCCGGACGAAAAACAGCCACGTGGCTGCCGGCCGACAGCGTAGCATCTACCAGGCGCACCACTTCGCGACCCAACAGGTCATATACGCTCAGCCGCACATGGCGGGCGGCCTCCAGCGTGAAGGGGATTGAGATCTGATGGCGGAAGGGGTTTGGAAAAGGCGCCAGCAGCCGGGTCGCGTAGCGGGTCTGCAAATCCGCATCGCGTGTGGCCTGTTCCAGTTCCAGCCGTTCGATCGTCCAGAAAGCGCTCGGATTGGCCGTTGTGCAACTAAAGGTAAACCGCAGCCATTGCTGGCTTCCGGCTGCTTCCGACAGGTCGAAGGTGTGCCACATGCCTTCGGGAGGGCTGGCTTCGCCAAAAGGCTGCCTGGGCGTGCCTCCACTTTCAGGAAGCAGCAGCTGCCAGGTACGTCCGCCATTGGCCGAGCTTTCCAGATAACCCGCGCAGCTCGGGCCGAAGTTGAAGCGGTGCCGCAGGTGCAGCCGGAGCCGGTCAGCATTGGCGGCCATGGCGACAGGCAGAAGCACCAGCGTAGTGTAACCTTCCTGCAGCCCATCTACGGTCCAACCTGCGTCTACACGTCGCCAGCCGGTGCCGGTCCGTGCCACCTGGAGCACGTCGGCCGTTACCACCTGGCCCACATCCACCGCATACGTCTGGGCAGGTGCCTGAAACGGCTGGCGAAGTACCCATCCACCGGCTGTTTCAACTTCCAGGTAGTAGCGGATGCGCCCGGGAATCCCGTCCCATGGAATCTGTCCTTCAAAGAGCGTGTCGTTGACGGGATGAAATACCATGGTTGGGACGAACTGACTGGCCTGCTCATAGAAGGCCTGCACCCGCACTACCGTGTCGGCCTGGGCGATCGCTACCACCTGAAGTCTCAGGTAATCGGGCTCGATGCGTACATCCCGTGCTGGATCGTGGCGCACCACCAGATGCATTGCGCCGGGATCGATCAGTCCGCGGGCTCCCAGTCGATCAAGCAATGCCCCCAGATGCGCTCCGTTGTAGTAGTCCATATCGGCCTGCAGGAGTGCCTGCGCCGCATCCCGGAACGTGGCGGGCGGATTTAGATACAGGGCAGCCGCCATGGCCAGCCGGTCGGTGACAGCCTTTCCCAGCACATCCTGAATCTCCATGAGTACGGTTGCCCAGAGGAGGCCGTCGTCATAGATATTGCAGGGGGCACGGGGTGTATCTTCCCGGTCACAGTTGGTATCTTCCGGGTAGCGTCCGACAAAAGCGATGCGTCGTCCTTCCCATATTGTGCCGTCGCCGCTATCCCAGCGAAAGACAAAGTCCCAATCGGTACGCCGCAACAGACCGGCTTCGGCGATTCCTCGCACATAGGAAGCAGCCCAGTAGTCGGCCCATCCTTCGTGGAGCGCCCGTCCTTCATTTGTTCCCAACAGTCCCGGTGCTGCATCTTCCAGCAAGGCATGCATATACTCGTGCCAGATTACCGTGGCATCTTCGGCATCATCCACCCCCCCATCGCCGAAGACGATCGCGTTCTGTGCCGGGTAGTATTGTGAATTGTCCTGATTGCCAAACCCGTGCGGATTTACCAGAATGGGCATGGCCTGCACGGCGGTGCCCAGGTCGAGTTGCTGGACGTAGCGTTGGCTGCGGTCAATGTGGTAGTAGGCCATGACAGCTTCGAAGTGTTCGTGCGCACGCGTGTACCGAAAGGCCTCAGGGGCGGGCTCGGCCGGCGGTTCGTAGGGCGTATCGGACACGCCTGGAATATCGCCGGTAATGCGCACGTAGGGTCCTTCGAGCCGGTAACGACCGTCTTCGCCCTGCGTGATGTCGGGCAGGGTCACGACAACACGTTCGTTGTTTAGCTCGGGCGTATCAGCATCGTTGTTGTCGGCATAGGCCCCCCCATAGGCAACGCCGGCAGTAGCCAGTGGATCGGGATCGAATACCATGCCTTCGCCTATGATCAGGCCCACTGGCGGCGGTGAGGATATGTTCTGGCCCTTGATCCCGGAGGACGTTTCTGCTGTCTTTACGTGCTGGTCATGGACGGCCTGGCTCTGCACCTGCAGCAGCTCCCCTGTACGGGCATCGACGACCACCGCCCATTCGTCGAGCCGATCCTGTGGCCAGAGCACAAAGTGCCAGGCCAGGCGTGGTGGATCCGACGGCCATACGACCAGTTCGGGCACGCTCGTCGGGGCCTCGGGTTGGGCCAGTCGACGCCGTGCTTCCGTCATCGCTTCGGTTGCTGAGAGATGGGGCGTTGGATCGAACCGATCAGCATAGATATCCAGCCAAGGGGCGTAGCCACTGAACACCAGAGAAGGCTGTCCTCGGCGATCCAGGTTAACCTGCACATAGCGGCCATAGACGGGTACGCCGGCCAGTGTCTGCCGAAAGCGTACATGTGAAGCGTAAGGGGTGATGCGCACACGGTCCAACGTCAGCGTACGGTCAGGCTGCTGCCAGCCGAAGCGTGCTGCCTCCAGCCGAAGATAGACGCGGGCAGTAGCCTCTGCACTGCCCTGCCAGGCTATCGGCACACGTACGCGGTAGTGCGCCTGCCAGCGCCCTGAAGTTGGATCGATACGTCCTTCGGGAACCACGCGCGTCGCTGGAGCCTGCTGCACGTTCCGGTAGGGCTGAGCCTGGAGACTGATTCCTCCAAAGCCAAGCAACAGACACCCCAGCCACCCTGCCAGCCGGCTGTTGCAAACCATAGGAATGGCTTTCTACGGTTCCAGCTGTCTCTAAGGTAACAAAAAAAGGGCCACCGAGACAGCGACCCTTTTACCGGACCGGTGCTGAATCGTCAAGCATAGCGGGCAACAGCCTGTTTGAGCGCTTCAACGCGATTCAGCGCCTCCCAGGGAAATTCTGAGCGACCAAAGTGGCCATAGACAGCCGTCGCCCGATAGCGTGGTTTGAGTAAATCCAGATCTCGAATGATGGCGGCCGGCCGCAGATCAAAAACCTCCCGCACAGCCTCCACCAGCACCGCATCGGGGACCATGCCGGTTCCAAACGTATTCACGTCAATCGAAACCGGTTCGGCCAGTCCGATCGCATAGGCAATCTGCACTTCGACTTCATCCGCCAGTCCAGCACCCACGATGTTTTTGGCCACATAGCGGGCCGCATAAGCGCCCGAGCGATCTACCTTAGACGGATCCTTGCCACTAAAAGCACCGCCGCCATGCGCGCCTTTCCCGCCATAGGTGTCCACAATAATCTTGCGGCCAGTCAGGCCTGTGTCACCATGGGGTCCCCCGATAACAAAGCGGCCAGTCGGGTTCACATGCAGGACCAGTTGGTCGTCCACCAGTTCAGCGGGGAGCACACGGGGGAGGAGAATTTCCTGAATATCCTGGCGAATGCGTTCCTGCGTGACGTCTTCGGTATGTTGCGTGGAAACGACCACCGTATGAATGCGCCGGGGCGTACGCCGGTCGTCCTCGTACTCAACGGTTACCTGACTTTTGGCATCCGGGCGCAGATAGGGCATCAGCTGAGGCTCCTCTTTTCGGATGCGGGCCAGCTCACGCACGAGCTTATGCGCCAGCATGATGGGCAGCGGCATCAGCTCGGAGGTCTCCCGGCAGGCATAGCCAAACATCATGCCCTGATCGCCAGCGCCCTGCTCCCCCGAGGGAGTACCATCGACACCCTGGCGAATGTCCGGGCTTTGCTCATGAATACTGGAGAGTACTCCACAGCTATCAGCATCAAACCGAAGGCGTGGATCCGTATAGCCAACGTCCCGGATGACCTTCCGAGCAATCTGCTGCACATCCACGTGTGCCCGCGTATAGACCTCCCCTGAAAGCACAACCAGCCCGGTAGTCACCAGGGTCTCCACCGCCACGCGGCTATGCGGATCCTGCGCCAGCATCGCATCCAGAATGGCATCCGAAATCTGGTCTGCAATCTTATCCGGATGCCCTTCAGAGACCGACTCGGAAGTAAACAGGTAAGCCATCGAAGCTCCTGTAATTACGTGGAAGATTGCGCTGCAGCATAAGCCTGTCGTTAACGCGCGGTCTGCTTTTGAGATTCAACGCCTTATGTGAAGATCGCTTTCCCGGAACCCCTCGACAAGGTTGCACGTTGGCGGGCTCCGATTGAGGCCGGCATTGCTCTGAAGTGCCCCGTGTTGTATTTTGGAGCGATTTGTTGGAAGCAAGCAACCGACGGGCACCAGCTCGTCCTGATTAGAAACAAACCGCGAATCAACCAAGGAGGCGTAGCACTATGGCCAACGACATCGAAGCCAAGGTAAAAGCCATCATTGTGGAAAAACTCGGCGTCGACGAGGCCGACATCACGCCGGATGCATCCTTTACAAACGACCTCGGAGCCGACTCGCTGGATACCGTCGAGCTCATCATGGAATTTGAGAAAGAGTTTGATATCACGATCCCCGACGAAGAGGCCGAGAAAATCGTGACGGTAGGGGATGCGATCAAATACCTGAAGGAGAAAATTGGCGCCTGACCCAGGTTGCCTGCAGCCCGGTCGCATCTGTTCCCACATTGCGCCGGGCTTTGCTGTACCCGTCCGAAGTGAACAGCGCTATGGCACACCAACGGCGCGTTGTGGTCACGGGCATGGGGGCCCTTACGCCGCTCGGACTGAACGTCCCGGCCTTCTGGGAAGCCCTGCTGCAGGGAAAAAGCGGGGCAGCTCCCATTACCCGCTTCGATCCTACGCCTTTCGATACGCACTTTGCCTGTGAACTCAAGGGGTTTGATCCGCTGGATTACATGGACCGGAAGACGGCCCGGCGGCTGGACCCCTTTGCACAGTATGCCCTGGTGGCGGCCGACGAAGCCCTTCGGGATGCCGGGCTGAATCCAGCGACCCTACCTGCTGCCGAAAAAGACCGGATCGGGGTGGTCTTTGGCAGCGGCATCGGCGGCATGCGGGTTTTTCAGGATCAGACGGCCCAGTATCTCCAGCGAGGTGCCCGCTTTATTTCGCCCCTGTTCATTCCGATGCTCATCCCCGATATTTCGGCCGGCCATCTGGCCATCCGCTATGGGTTCCGCGGGCCTAACTATGCGGTAGTCTCTGCCTGTGCCACGGCTAACCATAACATCGGCGACGCCTTCCTACTCATTCAGCGAGGGATGGCCGACGTGGTGCTCTGCGGCGGCAGCGAAGCCCCCATTACCGAAATGGCACTGGGTGGATTCAACGCCATGAAGGCCCTCTCCACCCGCAACGATGATCCAGCACGCGCCAGCCGACCGTTTGACGCCACACGCGACGGCTTTGTGATGGGCGAAGGTGCCGGTGCCCTGGTCCTTGAAGAACTGGAACATGCTCGTGCCCGTGGAGCACGTATCTATGCCGAAGTGCTTGGCATTGGCATGTCAGCCGATGCCCATCATATCACCGCTCCGGATCCTGAAGGCGAGGGCGCTGCCCGGGCCCTGCAGGCCCTGCTTCGAGATGCCGATCTTCGTCCCGAGGAGGTTGACTACATCAATATGCACGGGACGTCCACCCCACTGGGCGATGTGGCCGAAACCAAAGCGATCAAACAGGTCTTCGGCGAACATGCTTATCGAATGAACCTGTCCTCTACAAAAAGTATGACCGGACACCTGCTGGGAGCCGCTGGAGCTGTTGAAGCCATTGCCACCATCCTGGCCATCGTGCACCAGACCGTTCCCCCTACCATTAATTTTGAGCACGCTGACCCAGCATGCGACCTGAACTACACGTTCAACGCGCCCCAGCAGCGCTCCATACGTGTAGCTATCAGCAACGCCTTTGGTTTTGGAGGCCACAACACGGCTGTGGCTTTCAGGCGCTATGAGGAATAGCCCTCACCTGAAGACAATTTCATCCACCATCGGGGTGCCCAGCGCCTCGTTCAATCGTGCGCACCACTGCGCCCGCTGCAGATGAAGCGTGTGACGCCAGGCCGCCGAGGTGAGACGCACGTAGAGTTTCCGGTTACGCACCCAGGCCGATGCCGTTACCCGATTGATCTGAGGACCAGCCAGGGCCGCCCAGGTTTCGATAATATGTACAGCATCGACACGTGGCTGCAGCCCCCATCGATCAATGATTTCCTTTAAAATTTGTCCCAGTGGCTGTGGTCCGGGTCGCATGGAAGGGTACGGGAAAGGTTTTTGTGATTAAGGTAGTGGCTCCCAGGGTTACTGTCCAGCCCCCAATGATAAAAAACAAACTTGATCTGTTCCTATGCGTCTTGTCCAACCATTACGCTTATGGGTGCTGACCACAGGATACCTCATGTTGGCCATTCATACGAGCTTTTCCCAGCCGGCTGATACCTTGCGCCTGACGCTACTTCAGGCGCTGCAACGGGCCTTGAGCGTCAGTCCCGATCTTCAGGCCGTCGAAGCCCGTCGGGATTTTGCCGAAGCACGTTATGATCTGGCCCGTTCCAGCCGCTTTTTGCCCCAGTTTCAGTTTCAGAGTGCCCACGCCTTCGGTCCAGGCCTTAAAATTCCGGAGAACAACGCACTCCCCGCGGACGCCCTGTACCTGAATCCTGACATACGTAACGACTGGCGCAACATCCGTCCCCTCAACCAGCTCGAAGTACAGCTTATCCAACCCCTGTGGACCTGGGGTGAAGTCAGCGGTCAGCTCCGGGCAGCGCGCTACGGCACTGAAGTCGAAGCAGCGGGCGTCCGCCAGAAAGCGCTGGAGGTAGCTACCCGAACCGGGGAACTGTACTACAGTCTGCAACTTACTGAAGCACTGCTCCGACTGGCCCGTGAAACGGGCGAGATCTTGGAGCGGGCCAAAGAAGAAGTAAATCGCCTGCTCCAGGAAGGCGACCCCTCTGTGGACGACGCCGACCTGTTCCAGCTCCGCATTACTGAACAGGAGTACCTGCAGCGGGTGGTCGAAGCCGAAGAACGACATCAGATTGCCCACGCAGCCCTGTCTCGCCAGCTACTTCTCCCTGAAAACACTGTGATCGATCCCGCCGACGGCCCGCTTGCACCTATCGCATTTACCCTCCAATCGCTGGAGACGTATCTGGTGTTGGCCGAAACCCATCGTCCGGAGATCCAGCAAGCCCAGGCAGGCCTTGCCGCCCGCGAAGCGCTCGTCAGGGTAGCCCGCTCGGACTACTATCCCAAGCTGTTTCTGGGAATTTCGGGACGATGGACGTACACAGCTGGCCGTTATCGGCAGCCCAATCCGTATATCAGCGATCCTTACTTTGGGGAAAGTCTGCGGGCTGGCTTCGGTTTTCGACTGAACCTGAACTTCGGACAAACACGGGCTCGCGTTGAACAGGCCCGCGCCCAGCGCAACGAAGTGGCCTATCAGCTGGAAGCGGCCCGCCAGCTTGTTCGCTTCGAGGTGGAAGAAGCCTATCGAAATGTACGCATCGCCCAGGCCGCCCTCAAAGCCCGTGACCGCGCCTTAACCATCAGCAAAGAATGGCTTCGCACCGAACAGATTAACTTCGACCTGGACCTGGGTGATACCGAAAACCTGGTGCGCGCCGTACGTGAAAACCTGGAACTCCAAGCACGGTACTACGAAGCAGTCTACAACTACAACCGGGCCGTGCTGCGCTTACAACGGGCCATCGGGGTACTCGACCTGAACGTACGGCGCGGCACGCTTGTTGACTAAAAGTAACTGGCCGCACAACCCTGTTTCCGCCAACAACCTTATCGGATCCATATGAACCGCTACAACTTATACCTGCTATCAGGTACGCTGCTGACAATACTCCTGCTCGGAAGCACCCTGCCTGTACAGGCACAGTCCAGTACCGAGGCCCGAAAGCTCCAGCAACTGCTGGAGACGCGTGACCAACAGATCAAGGCCTTGCTCCAGACCGGTCCCCTGAGCTCTGCAGACCGGGAACAACTGAAAGATCTGATCAACGGCTTTGTCGATTTCGAAACCATGGGCCGCCTGGCCCTGGGCCCTTTCTGGGCTGACTTGAGCCCGGCACAGCGTCAGGAATTCATTGAACTTTTCAGCGATATCGTACGCGAGCAGTCGCTGTCGGATCTGGATATCTATCGTGCCCGTGTGCAGTACGACCATGTCGAGGTGCAGGGCGACAGTGCCCGCGTCGTCACCACGGTCATCTACAAAGAGACCCCCACGCAAGTGGTCTATCTGTTCACTCGACGAAACGGACAGTGGAAGGCCTACGATATCATCATCGACGAAGTGAGCACAGTCAAAGGATATGCTCGCTCCTTTCAGAGCGTGATCCGCAAACGCGGCTTCGACGCCCTCATGAAGAGCCTACGTAAAAAACAGGCCAGAATGGCGCGCTCCCGCTCCTCATAGTGGCACGGCCAGGGGCAATCGGCCCTGGACGAATACGAAATTTTCAAACCTTTGCCGAAAACCCATTGCCTTTCGTATCGTTGGGTTGAGACCCTACGTCTTAACCCTAACGTAATGGCCCGGTCACGCCAGGAAGGATACGTTCTGCATACCTACGGCGCCGAGCGGTACGTGCAGCATGCGGTGGCCTCGGTGGTGACCCTGCGGCGCTACGATACCACCCGGCCGGTGGCGCTTTTCTGTCCGGATGAGCACCGGGTTCTACTGGAACGCCACGGACTGGACCGTCTTTTTCAGATCATCGCCCCGCTACCCGAAGCCCACCGTTCCATTGTCGGCTTCAAACACCACCTGCATCGCTTCATGCCCTTCGATCGGTGTCTGTTTGTCGATGCCGACATGATCTGGTGCCGCAATCCCGATCCCCTCTGGCAACAGCTGGCCGCCTTCCCGTTCACGGCGACCGGCCTGGAACGTGCGGACTTCTTTTTTGGGGGGCCCAAAGGTTTCGGCGTCGTACTCGACGTGTTGCTGGATCGCCGCCGCCGCACCCTGCGCCGCTTTGGTTTGACCTATCTGCCTCGCGTACAAGCCGGCATGATCTATGCGCAGGATGCATCGCTAACCCGCACTGTCTGCGAACTGGCTGCGGAATTTCTGGCGCAGCGCTCGGAGACCCACTTCCGAAGCCGGCTACACGAAGGCCGTAGTGAGGAATCCTGCGAGTGGAGTCTGGCCATGGCCATGAGTCGGCTCAATCTGCCTGTTTTCCCCTGGTTCGCCGGTCAGTATAGCCCCCAGCTGGACTATATCGATGACATGACAACTCATGACCCTGACTTCAAACAGGTGGTCTGTCGGTACTATACCGATCGCCTGGTGTATGCACTACGAGGCATTGCTTCCCCATTTTGGCGTCGACTGTTGCGCGGCTTTTTTTCCCGGTTACCGGGCCGCGGCGACTACATGGAGGTTACGCCGTTTGCCCTGCATTTTGGATGGTTACACCAGAAACAGCCTTTCTATACGTTTGTCGAACGCGTCTGGGCTGAACTTATCCGTACCGCCAACATCCCCTCGCTATCGGACCATGAGCAGATGCCAGAGAAAAATGGTATGACCGGTGTAAAGCCCCCATCCCAGACCGCCCAGCGCAGCAAGCAGTAACCAGCAGCTCGGATGAAGCAGGGCAAGCACTGGATAGATCCAGGCTGGCCCCTCTACCACCTGTCCCGCATCCCGGACTGTTCGAAAAAGTCCCCACGCCTCTGTAAGCACCCACAGGATCAGCAGCCTGTGCCCCGTATCTCCTTCTGCGTCTGGCAGCAAACTGAGCGCCCCGATCATCAACCCTAACAATGGCCACCGCGGCATATGCGCCAACGTCCAGGCCTGCACAAATCCAACGCGGTGTCCCCAACGGCTGAGTAACATCAGCCCCCCTGCCCAGCATCCCAACCCGCCCAGACTGCTTAACGCTACAACCGATAGGAGCAGGGCGGGTGTCTGCATGCTTTCCACGACCGTCTGTGCCACGACCGACGGAAGCCTTCCGATCAGCCAGGTGGCGACCAAACTTTCTCGAAGCATCTGTGCCATAGCGGTCAGGATCACCCCCAGCGCTATCCCTTCAGCGAGCGCCAGGGTGCCCAGCGCACCTGCTGGAAGATCCCGTCCGTACTGCACCGCTTCTATGTAGAAGCCATGCGCCCGGAAATACCGTGTGCCAAGCAGACGGAACGGCAGCGAAAACCGATAGCTCAATACCAGCAGCACTATCGGAATCCACCCGATCAACACCACTCCAGAGCCGGAAGTCCCAGAGGGACGTCCAGCCGGAAACGCAAAAACCGTCTGCGCTCCTGTAAAAAACCCACGCACTACCTCAAACGCTGGCCGCCGCTCCCCCTGCAGGTTATGTAACCCGTAGGTCTCCACAAAAGGCGTGTCCAGATACAATGCAGGATGCGAACGGGTAATATCTTGCCAGCGATAGACAAACACAAAGCCGCTAAAAACGTCCCGTAGTTGCCGTAGATGCCGCTCCAGATAGCGAGCCTGCCACTCCGGGGAATGGGGCCGGCGCAAACCGCGCAACGTATCGGCTCGTACCCAGGTGCCCAGCCGTCCAATCCCAACCGTAACCGTCGGGTGCACCTGCTGCCACCGCTGCAACGGCTGTAGCGGATCTTCGACATCACGTACGTCCAGCAACACAAAATCCACAGCCGTCCCACACCGATCCCCTTCAATGAAGCGTGTTTCATAGTACACCTGCAGGTCCGGACGCACGCGCTGCACCTCAGCCCGCAATGTTTCAAAATAGACGCAGGCATCCGGGTCTGCCGTGTCGACCAGACGCGCCAGTCCAATTGCGCGTACCGAGGTATGACCGGCCACCTGTTGCAATAAGGTACGAAGCTGCTTCTGCAGCGCCGGCAACCGTCGCAAAAGCTGGCGGGCGGGTTCGTCAGCCACCGGCAGCTCCACCAGGACTACGATCCCCAGGGTGTCGGCCGCCCTCAAAAGGAACGCCGGAGGCGAAGGAGTATCCAGCCGCAACGCCATCGCTCCCAGGTGACGAAGCCGCTGCCACTCCTGTAGCGCCCGCAATGTATCACGAGGCGGTTGCCACACCACGCCCCACACCTGAGCTCGGGCTACCGACAGAACAGTTAACCCTATCAGGAACAACAACTTACTCAAAGCAATGCGTATAAAAGTATAGCTGCGCAAGGCTCCTCTTGGCTTATAGTGTGGGATAACTTGCACGTATCACCACGAAGCTGTATTTTGGGATGACTTGCGGCCGGTCGCATGAAAATACGGCACAATTCTTTCCGGACGGAAGCATAACTTTCAAAATCAAACCCCGAACCGCCATGAAGCACATATTACCACTCGTTGCGTTTCTTGTGCTGGCCTCGACGGCGTACGCACAGGTCCCGTCTCCAGTAACTTTTGAACTCGGACCACGGATAGGCTACGACATGGGAGGCGACGTCGAAGAGACCTTCCTGGGAGTCGATGCCCGACTATCCGTGCTGGCATTGCCCATCGATTTTCAGGCAACATTCGACTATTATTTCATGGAACGAAATGTAACGTTCTGGCAGCTGGGGTTAAATGCACTGCTGGGTTTCGGTCCCGGACTTCTTTTTACTCCTTATATCGGAGCTGGACTGGGCATTGCGCGGACTTCTGTTGATGTGGATATGGGTGGGTTCGGAGCATTCAGTGCCAGCGACACAGATACCGGCATCAACCTGATCGGGGGCGCCCGTTTTGGCGTTGGTCCAATTCGGCCATTTGTGCAGGCACAGGTGACTGTGCTGGGCGACGTGGATCTGGTGACAATTGCTGGTGGGCTGTTGTTCAAGTTTGGCCCCTGAACTTTTGGCTATAGAAAAGGGCCGCGTCCGGCCGGACGCGGCCCTTTTTTCGTCGGCAGCCTTAGCGGCTACCCGCTGAACCACAACCCCTGCAGGCCGGGGGAACCTGCAGCGTCTGGACCGTGCTCGTCGGTCCGGTGGCGGAAGGCGGCACCCCTGCTATCTGGGGGGCGACCGGTTCTGGCCGGTTTCGGACGCAGCCGCTACTGCACAATATGCTGCCTGCGCGTGTCACCTGTATGTCACCGATCATAGAGCAGTGTCAGTCCAGCATCTTGCGCAGGAAAGCCGGCGTGTCCGGATTATCTTTGCGAATGCGTTCGCCTCGCTCACGGAGCTCGTCCGCATGCAGCCGACGAATGTTTCCCAAGCGCTTTCCTTCAACCGGCGTTGTTCCAGGAATGGTACGCCGCTCAAAAGCCGGCTTGTCCAGCCGCTTTAGATTTTCCTCCCCCTTGTAGTTGATATAAGGTTCTTCCGGTTCAAGCGGAACGGTACGACGCCGCCCGGTTGTTTCCGGTCGCTGTTCACGATCAAAACCAGTAGCTATCACGGTGACGCGCAGATCATCGCCCATGTTGTCGTCGATGACCGTACCGAAAATGACTTCAACGTCTTCGCCGGCTTCCTGCTGAATGATGCGCACCGCCGTAGTCGCCTCGCGGATTCCCAGCGACCGCCCGGCGGTAATGTTAACCAGTACGTTCCGGGCACCGGCAATCGACAGACCGTCCAGTAGCGGACTGGAAATGGCTGCGATAGCCGCTTTTTCGGCCCGATTTTCACCTGAAGCCACTGCGGATCCCATAATGGCTGTTCCACCATTTTGCATGGTGGTCTTCACGTCCGCAAAGTCCAGGTTGATCAGGCCGTGCACGGTGATCAAGTCGCTGATGCCACGTGTGGCGTTGTAAAGCACCTCGTCGGCCTTGGCAAAGGCTTCAAGGAGCGTGGTGTTTTCATCCGAAATGTCAAGAAGCCGTTCGTTCGGAATGACGATTAATGTGTCAACATTTTCCTTGAGCAGGGCAATGCCGTCGAGCGCAGCCTTCATGCGCTTGGGGCCTTCGCATTCAAACGGCTTGGTAACAATCGCCACCGTTAGAATGCCCAGCTTCCGCGCGATAGCTGCCACGACAGGCGCCCCACCGGTACCCGTACCACCGCCCATGCCGGCTGTGATAAAGACCATATCATAGTCTTTAAGGGCCTGTTCGATTTCCTCCCGACTTTCCTCAACAGCCTGCGCGCCGATTGCAGGGCGCGCACCGGCTCCCAGTCCCTTGGTCAGGTTGCGTCCTACCTGAATCTTTACCGGAGCGCGATTGGCAGCCAGCGCCTGGGCATCTGTATTGATGGCGATAAAATCAACGCCCTGGATACCCCGCTCCAGCATGTTATTGATGGCATTACCACCACCTCCTCCGATGCCCACAACACAGATCTTAGCTTCCGTGTGCACCGAGTCGTCAAACGCGAAGCGCGAACTAATGGACTGTTCCATGACTCCCCTCTGATTGGTTGTGGTTCAGCGTTTTGTGTATTCGATCGGTCGGAGCGAGCATCTCCGACCGTGCTTGTCGCTTACAGCTCGTTAAACCAGGCTTTCATCCGGTTAGCGATCTTGCGCAGCAGCATCTCGCCCGGGATTGTTTCTCCTCCAGCGCGCGTCTGCATCTCATAGCTCAGGCCGGGGGTTCCAATCAGTTCGGGCCGTAAGCCGTACAGCACCAGTCCCACAGCCGTTGCAAATTTTGGATCGTTTACCTCTGCGGCCATGCCCCCGGCAATTCCCATGGGCAGCCCGATGCGGGCCTCCATGCCCAGCACATCTGCGGCCAGCTCGGCCGTGCCTGGAATAAGCGCGCCGCCTCCGGTAAGCACCACCCCCGCTGCCAGATGCCGTGCATACCCACTGCGTTTGATCTCAATGGCCGCAATCTCCAGGATCTCTTCCATGCGTGGCTGAATAATCTGGGCCAGCGTGCTCCGACTGATCCGTTTTTCAGGACGTCCCCCGATACCCGGAATGGTTATCTCTTCGTCTTCTTCGATCAGATCGACCATGGCCACGCCGAAGCGGCACTTGAGCCGTTCGGCCTGATCGCGCATAATGCCCAGCCCTTTCCGGAGATCATCGGTCACCTTGTTGCCGGCCACAGCAATGACCCCGGTATGTCGAATCGTATTATCCTCGAACACGGCAACGTCTGTGGTGCCCCCCCCGATATCGATCAGCGCCACACCGATCTCTTTCTCATCTGGATGCAGCACAGCAAACGACGAAGCCAGCGGTTCCAGCACCAGATCGGCGACCTCGTAGCCGGCTTTTTCAATACAGCGATAGACGTTTTTGGCAGCCGACACCAGCCCGGTGATAATATGAACGTTTGCCTCCAGCCGCACTCCACTCATACCCACCGGATCGGCCACCCCATCCTGTCCATCTACGATGAATTCCTGGGGAATGACGTGCAAAATCTCCCGGTCGGCTGGCAACGCGACATGCGTCGTGTCTTCCAGAAGCCGTTCGACGTCGCGCCGGGTGATTTCTCCATCCCGGTTGGAGATGGTAATCACGCCGCGGCTCTGAAAGCTCTGGATGTGATCGCCAGCAATGCCCACAATCACCTGTCGTGCCTGGATGCCAGCCGTCCGCTCGGCCTCATGAAGCGCCGCCTGCAGTGAAGCCACCGTCTTATCGATGTTCACCACGACGCCCCGGTTCAATCCGTCCGATTCGGCCACACCGACCCCTAAGATGTTCACTCGATTCATCTCGTCGGCCGAAGCGACCACGGCACATACCTTCGTGGTGCCGATGTCTACACCCACAACAATGCGCTCATTCATGGCCCCATACGGATTTTTGGGTTGAGGGGTGCGTCTGCTCACGCACCACAATCTGGTTGGCAAATCGAAGGTCAATCAACGAAAACGTTTTATGCGGCTGCGTCAGGACGGCCTGGTGCCAGAAAGCAACCAGACGACGCAGGCGCCGAACGAAATCTTCAGTGCCCAGCCGTACGGGGATGCTGCGCTGTCCGGCCGCAGGCGTGGTGTAGAGCCAGAATTCACCCTGCGGCGTTCGTACAATCTCTGCGATAAGCGCTCGCTCTGATGGCTTCAGCACGGCCAGCGCCGCCAGCAATGCCCGCACCTGTCGGTCTTCCAGCGGTCGCATTGGATGCGCTGGCCCGGGCACTCCAGATAGCAAGGGCACATCAATCGCAGGACCGCCCCCTAACGGCATACCATAGCCGTCGACGTCCAGATAGCACACAGGCCGTCCACGGGCATCCATCAGCAAAACAACAGGCGTGCGCTCTTCTACAGCGATGCGCAGTGTACCGGTGGGCAGACGCCTCACCGAAGCCGTCCGCACCCAGGGATGTCGCTGCACCCGGTCGGCAATCAACACCGGATCCAGTGCGAACAGAGCTACGCCGGAATCTACGGCAGCCAGCTGCCGTAGCGTTTCAGGATCGGCCTGGCGAACGCCTACAATTTCAATCTGCCTCAACTGCACCCGCTCCAGCCACAGCCAGGCCACGCCACACAGAGCCAACACCGGCAGCCCCATCGCCAGCAGCCGGATCAGTCTGCGGCGTCCCCCGACCGACCGACAGGGTCGCTTGGCGTTCATATGAGCGCTACGGCGCGGCATGTGGTAATACCTCGGTTAATTGCAGATAGTCCAAGAGCTCTCGAGCGGCCCGCCAGATGTCGCCAGCCCCCATGAAAAGCACAGCATCGCCAGGCTGCAGCACGTGCTCCAGCAAATAACCTGGAATCTGGCGGCGGTCAGCCACATAGTGCACGTTCCGATGTCCAAAACGCCGGGCCAGCTCGGCAATGCGCTCACCGGTAATGCCCGGGATCGGCGCTTCACGGGCTCCATAGATCTCGGTCACCACCAGCACGTCGGCATCCACAAACGACCGGGCGAAGTCTTCCTGGAAGTCGCGTGTACGGCTGTACAGATGGGGCTGAAAAACAGCTACCAGTCGCCGGTCGGGCATCGCTGTCGTAGCCGCCTCCAGCGTAGCCCGAATTTCCGTTGGATGGTGGGCATAGTCATCGACCACCAGCACGCCATGTTGCTCCCCCAGTCGTTCAAAACGGCGGCGCACACCGGTAAAGCGGGCCAGTGCTTGCTGCATGCAATCAAATGGAATGTCCAGTTCCAGGCCTACAGCTACGGCCGCCAGCGCGTTGCGTACGTTATGGAGCCCCGGCACCTGGAGCTGGATTGTTCCCAGGGAGTTCCCCTGCAATAGCACCTCGAACCGAGAGCCAAAGCCTTCAAATTGGACGTTTTCAGCGCGGACCTCAGCCTGTCGCGCCAGCCCATAGGTGCGTACGCGCCGATCCAGCTCGCCCACCAGCGCCTGTACGTTCGGATCGTCCAGGCACAGGATAGCCGCTCCAAAGAAGGGAACGCTGTTGGCAAACTGACGGAAGGCTGCCTTCAGGTCGGCCAGGTCCTGATAAACGTCCAGATGCTCCGGTTCAATACTGGTCACTACCGCCAGGGTAGGTGTCAGGCGCAGGAAGGTGCGGTCATATTCGTCAGCTTCAATCACAATGATGTCGCCCTCGCCGGCAACGGCATTCGACTCGAACGCCGCCACCTTGCCCCCCACGATGATCGTGGGATCGAATCCACCTGCAGCCACTACCAGACCGACCATCGACGTGGTGGTTGTCTTGCCGTGCGTGCCAGCCACCCCGATTCCGAACTTCATTCGCATCAACTCACCGAGCATTTCCGCCCGGGGGATGAGCGGGATATGGCGGCGGAGTGCCTCCAGTGTCTCCGGATTTTCCCGGGGACATACGGCCGAAGAATAGACCACCACATCGGCCTCACCCACATGTTCGGGCCGGTGGCCTTCGTGAATGACAGCGCCCAGCTGTTCCAGCCGCGCGGTAATGTCGCTGCGTTTCAGGTCAGACCCCGTCACGCGAAAACCGCGCAGCAAAAGCACTTCGGCGATCGAGCTCATCCCGATGCCGCCAATGCCCACCATATGCACGTGCCGGACCCGCCCGAACAGAGGCGGCCGGCGACAGTTCTCGCGCTCACCCATGATGTCCTTGTACTTGTTTCCGTCGCCTCATGGCCAGCTCCAGCACTTCGGTTGCAATCTGTACCGCGGCCTCCGGACGCGCCATACGCCGCGCCGCTTCGGCCATGGCAGCCCGACGCTCCGCATCGGCCAGAAGCGTCCAGACCTCGGCTATCAGACGCGCGGACAGCTCCGATTCGGGCAGATGTCGCGCTGCTCCTGCCCGCACCATGCTTTCAGCATTGCGCGTCTGGTGATCGGCCGCTACCTGGGTAGCTGGCACCAGAATAGCTGGCGTTCCGGTCACCATCAGCTCGCTACAGGTCAATGCTCCGGCCCGACACAGGGCCAGATCGGCCGCAGCATAGGCAGCCCCCATCTCCTCGATATAAGGCAACAGCCGTATCCGATGGTGCACTTGTTTTGCCAGCGCTTGTAGCTGCTGTTGGACCGCCCCGTAGTGTGCCTGGCCCGTCTGCCAGAGCAAATACAGACGCGGTTCGTCAAGCAGGGCTGGCACCGCCTGTATCAATGCCTCATTGAGTACCGCACTGCCCAGCGATCCACCAAACACCAGCAACACCTGCGCTTCCTCCGGCAGCCCAAACCGGCGTCGCGCCTCCATACGTGACACCTGGTGGAGCGCGCTTCGCACGGGGTTGCCGCTCAGCATGCACCGGCCCGTGGGGAAATACATCTGTGCTTCCGGAAAAGCAATGTAAATCCGGGCAGCCCACCGCCCCAGCAACCGATTGGTCAGCCCCGGGAACGCGTTCTGCTCCTGGATCACGAAAGGACGCCGCTGCAGCCAGGCAGCCAGCAATACAGGCGCCGACACATAGCCTCCGGTACCCACCACCACATCGGGATCAAAGGCCTGTATCAAGCGGACACTTTCGACTAAACCCTGCGCCAGCTTCCCCGGCAGCCAGAGCACATGGGATGACAGACGACGCGGCAGCGCCGCGGCCGTAATTGAATAAATCGGGAAGCCAGCCGCTGGCACGGCCCGCCACTCCAGGCGCTCACGCGTCCCGGCAAAAGCAATCACTGCTTCCGGACATTGCGCCCGGATGGCCTCGGCAATGGCAAGAGCCGGATACACATGCCCTCCGGTGCCACCACCGGCCATCAGCACACGCGGTGCTTCACCGGCGGCTGTCAGCAAAGCCGTCGGCACTTCAGGTTCTCGCTGGAGTATCTCAGCCATCAGGGCCGTCCCGTTTCAGGTAGTTGCACCTGTCTCGAAACACTTAGCAGCACCCCTGCCAGAATGCCGCTGGTCAGCAATGACGTGCCACCGTAGGAGACAAAGGGAAACGGCAAGCCCGTCACTGGCAGCAACCCACAGGTGACTGCAGCATGCACAAAGCCCTGGAGCACCAGCATGGTGGTAGCCCCAAAGGCGAGGAAAAATCCTAATGGATCGCGGGCATGGCGGGCAATACGCAGATATCCGCGAAAGAGCAAGATCATCAGGGCTGTCAACAGCAGTGTCGCGCCCACCATACCGTATTCCTCGGCCACAATCGCAAAGATGAAATCGTTATAAGGTGCTGGTAAAAAGTCCCGTTGTACACTTTTGCCGGGTCCCACCCCGGTCAGTCCGCCCATGGCAAAGGCAATACGAGCCTGTCGGGCTTGATACCCTTCATCGAGTGGATCGAAGACAGCTTCGGCTTCGGTGTGTGCAAAGATCTTGGTGCCCAGGAAAGCCTCCACGCGGGCCGCACGCTGGGGAGAAGCCAGTAGCACCAGAGCGGCCAACCCCAGCCCCAGCAGGCCAGAACCGGTTAGATGCAGGAGCCGCACCCTTCCCACAAAACACAACAGCAGCATGCTGCCTGTCAGCAGCGTAGCGGTCGAAAGATTTTCGATACCGATCAGCACAGCTGTCACCAGTATCCAGAACAGCAGCGGCAGGAAACCTCGCTCGAAGGAATCGATATAGGCCTGCTTGCGCGTGAGCAACACAGACAGATGTAGCAGTAGTGCTACTCCGGCCAGATCAGACGGCTGGAACGCCAGCGACCCGATCCGTAACCAGCGTGTCGCGCCGCCAAAAGCCACGCCGGCCACTTGCACCAGCAGCAGCAGGCCCAACGCACCCACCAGTACAGGCAAGCTCCAGCGGGCTAAGCGCCGATAATCGATGCGGGCCACCACAACCATCGCTCCCGCGGCCAGGAACACCCGCACCAGATGGCGCAGGAGCAACCGCTCCGGTTCCCCTCCGGCTTTGGTCTCAGCCAAAAACGAAACGGCACTGTAGACGGCCACCACGCCGAATGCCATAAGCGCTATCACCACAAATTGCACGTAGCGGTCCGCGCCGACAGCCGTCGAATGCCGATACACGCGCGATGTCGTTCGACTCCTGCGCATGGCTACAGACCCAGCACCAGGCGACGGAACGTGTCGCCGCGTTCTTCATAGTTTTCAAACATATCGAACGACGCACAGGCCGGACTGAGCAGCACTACGTCGCCCGGCTCCGCAAACACCCGGGCGTACTGGATTGCCTCTTCCATGCTCTGCGCCTTGACCGCATGAGGCACCAGGGTGCCCAGCTCGCGTAGCAGTTTGTCGGCACTTTCGCCAATAGCTACCAGCGCCCGTACCTTCTCAGCCACCAATGGCTTGAGGACCGCATAGTCGTTGCCCTTGTCCCGTCCTCCGGCGATCAGCACAATCGGGCAGGAGAAGCTCTCAAGGGCATACCACACGGCATTTACGTTGGTGGCTTTTGAATCGTTGACGTAGCGGACGCCGTCGAGCTCGCGCACGAACTCCAGGCGGTGCGGCACGCCCTCAAAGCTTGCCAGGCTTTCGCGCACTACGTCGTTGCGAACCTCCATGACACGGGCAGCCACCGCCGCGGCCAGCGAGTTGTACAGATTGTGTCGCCCGCGCAGAGCCAGCTCATTCGCGTGCATAAGGACTTCCTCCTGCTGTTCGATCCGAAGGATCAGGTAGCCGTCGCGCACAAAAGCGCCAACTGGCAACTCCGTCCGCTGGCTGAAGCCAAGCACCCGCAATCCTCGTTTGCGGTGCGCACGCTCAGCCGCCATGCGGATGAGTTCGTCATCGTGGTTGTATACCAGCACATCCGCATCACGCTGGTTAGCGAAGATGCGAAATTTGCTCTGAGCATACTCATTGAAGCTATAGTTATACCGTTCCAGATGATCGGGCGTGATGTTGAGCAACACACTCACGCGTGGTCGGAAGGTAGCCACATGATCCAGCTGAAAGCTGGAGACCTCCAGCACCACTACGTCCTCAGGCATTGCATCAAGCACGTAGTCGGAAAACGGATAGCCGATGTTGCCGGCCACGATCGTCTGTCGCCCGGCTTTCCGGAAGATGTAGCCGATCAGGCTGGTTGTCGTTGTCTTGCCATTGGTGCCCGTAACGGCCACCATGGGAGCCCGACAGAACCATGACGCGACCTCGATTTCTGAATACACGGGCAACCCGATGCGCAATGCCTGCTGCACCAGCGGAATCGTTGACGGCACACCCGGACTGACCACCATCAGGTCGGCTTCCAGCGCCCGGACTGTGTGGCCTCCGAACTCGTAACGCACGCCCAATGCGTCGAGCGTAGCTTCCAACCCCGGTGCGGCAGGTTTTTGCTCGGTCAAAAACACCCGTGCCCCCGCCCTGCGCAATAGTCGTGCTACGGCGAGCCCACTTCGGGCGCCTCCTATCACCGTTACCTGTTTTTTGCGCAGTGCTTCCGGATGCATCTTGCTTCACCGAATCCGCAGTGTCAGCAACGTGGCCAGCACGGTCAATGCGGTTATGATCCAGAAGCGGATCACAATTTTGGACTCGTGTAAGCCCATTGCTTCAAAGTGGTGATGCAACGGTGCAATCCGAAACACACGTCGTCCCGTCCCCGTGCGCCAGCGCGTATATTTGAAATAGGTCGTCTGAATGATCACCGAGAGTGCCTCTACGAAATAGACTGCTCCCAGCAACGGTAGCAGCAGCTCTTTTTTGACCATAAGGGCGAGCGTGCCTATAGCTGCCCCCAGCGCCAACGCACCTGTGTCGCCCATAAAAACCTGAGCGGGATAGCCGTTGTACCAGAGGAAGCCCAGGCAGGCCGCCGCCATGGCCGCCGCAAATACAGCCAACTCGCCTGCGCCCGGAAGGTACAGGTCGTTGAGAAAGTCGGCCAGAATGGCGTTACCTGAGATATAGGCAAACACCATGAGCCCTCCGGCCACAAAGGCCGTGGTGCCGGCTGCCAGTCCGTCGAGGCCATCGGTGATGTTCACCGCGTTCGACACAGCGGTCACAATGAATACGGCTACGGGCAGATAGACTGCCCACCCGATATCGACCGACAAACTTTCGCCGAAGAAGTAATAGTCAAATACTCTGTCTTTGAGAAAGGGCACATAGGTTATGGTATGGATCTCTGCAAACTGTGGATGGAAGTAGAGTACACTCCCCACAATCAGCCCCAGGCTAACCTGGCCAATCAGCTTGATGCGCGGGGCCAACCCGCGTTTATCACGCAGAATCGTTTTGATGTAATCGTCGAGCAATCCAAACGCGCCCATCCAAGCCGTGGCCAACAATGCCAGCCAGACATACACCTCGGCTATTGCTCCCCAGAGCAATACCGACACCAGCAGCGAAAGCAAAATGATCAGGCCGCCCATGGTAGGCGTGCCCGCCTTATGGGCATGACTGATGAGCATATCGTTCCGCACATGTTCGCCCAGCTGTTTGCGCTGTAGCCAGCGAATAATGCGACGGCCCACAAACAGGGAAAGGGCCAGCGCCGTCAGCGCGGCCAGCACCGCCCGGACCGTAATAAAGCGGAAGACCTGAAAGCCGGGCGGCTGGTACGTGACTTCCAGATATTGCAACAGGTAGTACAGCATGGTTACAGAAATCTGAACGAAGGCGGGCGCGCTGGCGTGTGGTAGTGCTCGAAGAACTCCTGCACCAGCTGGCGGTCGTCCATAGGAATCCTTTCCGTACCGATAAGCTGGTAAGCTTCATGCCCCTTGCCAGCCACCAACACCACGTCGCCTGGACGACAAAGCTTCGCCACCTGCTCAATGGCGCGTGCCCGATCTACTTCCCACAGGGCTGCTTCAGGATGGCGCATGCCGCGTCGGATATCCTCGAAAATCTGCTGTGGATCTTCTGAGCGGGGGTTATCACTGGTGACGACCACACAGTCTGCCAACCGTTCGGCGATCGTACCCATTACCGGTCGTTTGCCGCGATCGCGCTCCCCCCCACATCCAAAGACGCACCACAACCGCGCCCCTGCTGGCATTACCTCACGGATTGTTCGTAGAACGTTTTCGAGCGCATCGGGGGTGTGTGCATAATCCACAATGGCTGTCGTGCCATCTTCAAACGTAAAGCGCTCAAAGCGACCGGGAATCTGGGGTACCCGACTCAGCGCCTCCAATAACAGATCAGGATCCAGTCCCATTGCCCGTCCCACGCCATAAGCCGCCAGCAGGTTATAGGCATTGAAGCGTCCTACCAGTGGAAAGCGCTGGAAACGACCGTCTATGTTGAGCCCCAGCCCCTCAAGGGTGTGACTGACGATATGCATTTGCAGCTGCGCCTCCTCCCGCAGGCCGTAACTGATGCGGCAGGCCTTCGTATCGGCCACAAGGGCTGGGCCGCTGGGATCGTCAATGTTGTAGAGCGCCGTTGCCCGAAAGGTCAACCGGTCAAAGAGCTTCTTTTTGGCCTTTAAATACGCCTCGAACGATCCGTGATAGTCCAGATGGTCGCGCGTCAGGTTGGTAAAGACTGCAATGGAGAAGGGCAATCCCGCTACCCGTTCCTGCTCCAGCGCATGCGAAGAAACTTCCATGACGCAGTTTCTACAGGGCACACCCGTCATGCGCCGTAGCAGATGGTTGAGCTCAATCGGTCCAGGTGTGGTATTCAATGCGGGCAGTTCGTGTCGGCCAAATCGGTAGCAGATCGTTCCAATCAACCCGGTCTCCTCCCCGATTGCGTTCAGCATGTGATACACCAGAAAGGCCGTAGTCGTCTTCCCATTGGTACCCGTGATGCCAATCAGACGCAGCCGCCGGGCCGGATTCATGTGGAAGATGGTGGCCAGAATCCCCAGCGCCCGTCGACTATTCGACACCTGGACAAACGTTGTGGCCGGAAAGCGCTCGGCACATCCCTCTGGTAGCGTCTCTCCCACGATAACCACAGCCCCCTGCTCCACAGCCTGCTCGATAAATTGATGTCCATCGACGCGTTCGCCCCGCACCGCTACAAACAGCGCTTCGGCCCGCACTTCCCGACTGTTATCTGACAGCAGCGTAACCTGTCGGTCGGCTGTCGGTCCAATAACCGTTTGCAGTAACCCTTCACGCTCCAGACGTTGGAGCACACGGGTTATTGAGATCGGTTCTCGTGGGATAGCTACTGGCATCGCAGATATACCTCCTTTGGTAGGGGAGCTCCAGGTGTCGGCCACTGAGCAACGACCTGACCATGACCTTCCACACGCACGGCCACCCGAAGCGCAGTCAACCAGTAAATTGCCTGCCGCGCACTGATCCCCCGCAGATCAGGCATGCGGCGTCTCAGCGTATCGGGCATCACGTCCAGTCGTACCGTTGTCCCCGGCGCTACCGAGGTGCCCGGCGCTGGCTGTTGCGCCACCACGATAGCTGGCCGATCGCCCGAGGCAGCTGCTCGCACCTTTAACCCCTCACTCCAGAGTCGAGCGGTTGCCACGGCCAGGGGTTGTCCGACGACCGAAGGCAGCGGCCGGAGAATCTGCGCGGGCACCGTCGCGTTTGGAGTCATACGCTCGGCAATCTTCGGGAACGTGCTGATCCAGCGCTCGGCAATCCGTCGAAAGATGGGTGCGGCCACCTGTCCCCCATAGATGCTGCGGCGTGGCTCGTCGAGCACCACGATCAGCGCTACCTGCGGATCGTCGGCCGGGAAAAAACCTACAAACGATGCCCGATACGCCCCTGGTTGATAGCGACCGCTCACCACCTTGAAGGCCGTGCCTGTTTTGCCGGCGACCGGGAGTCCTGCAATCCGCGCCGCGCGTCCGGTGCCTTCATTCACCACCCGCTCGAATACGGGCAACAGCCGTCGGGCCGTCTCTCGACGGAAGGCCCGACGGATCGAGTCAGGCTGTGCCCTCCAGATTACCTCGCCCGTAAGCGTCCGCCGCTCGGCCACCACATAAGGCCGCACCAGCAATCCACCGTTGGCCAGTGCACAGTAAGCAGTCAGGATCTGGAGCGGTGTCGCATCAACCTCATAGCCAATACTCATAGACGTCAACGTAGTGCCGCTCCAGTGGGCTGGACGCTTCAGCGTGCCGCCCACCTCGCCCGGCAGGTCAATCCAGGTCGGCTGCCCGAAGCCCAGATTACGGGCATACTGGTAAAGGATACCGGGCTTAAGCCGGGTAGCCACTTTGGCAACACCCACGTTGCTGGACAACACAAGCGCATCAGCAAACGAGATGCGTCCGTAGGCATGCACGTCGCGCATGGTGCGACCGCCAAAGACGGCCCAGCCGGCTCCGGTATCGATAGTGTCCTCAAGGGTCGCTATGCCTTGCTCCAGGGCTGCAATGGCGGTAATGAGCTTGAAGGTCGAGCCAGGCTCCATGCGGTCGGTAATGGCCCGGTTGCGCCGAAACTCCTCGGGGACAGCGGCTGGCCGGTTAGGATCAAACGTGGGCACATTGGCCATAGCCAGCACGGCCCCCGTACGCGGATCCATGGCAATGGCCGTCCCCCAGCGGGCCCCTGCCTCGGCCACCCCGCGAGCCAGTTCTTCTTCCAGAATGGTCTGCCGGATCAGGTCAAGCGTGAGCACCAGCGTCTGTCCATGCTCGGGCTCAACAACTTCGCCGCCCACCATGGGCTTAAGTACCCCGCGGCGATCGCGCTGGACCACACGTCGCCCCGGCCGCCCCCGCAGGTAGGCATCGTATTGCAGCTCCAGTCCGGCCAGTCCTCGCCCATCGGCTCCTACGTAGCCGAGCACATGCGCCGCCAGCGACCCGTAGGGATACCAGCGGCTGAAGCGAGGCTCCAGAATGACACCCGGCACTTCCCAGCTTTCAATGTCCACCTTCTGCGCTTCGGTAAGACCACGCCAGAGCACCACATAGCGGGGGCTCTGGCGCCGGGCCACGCGCTGCCGAAAATATGCGGCTGACCTTCCGGTCAAGCGTGCCAGTCTTTCAAAGAACACGGATGCCTGCGCCTCAAAGCCTTCGACCTCAGGGTCGAGTGCCAGATCGTAACGCACGGTGTTGACGGCCAGCGCCTTTCCAGTCCGATCGAGGATTTCGCCCCGCATGGCGGGAATGTCCACGACCGCCCGTACCTGACGACGCCCCGCGTCCCGCAAGGCCGCTCCTTCTCCCAGATAGATCCAGAGCATCCGCCCCACAATGGCCAGCGGCCATAGCGCCATCAACACCAGCACCCCATACATGCGCGTAAGCATTTGATCGCGGGGCTTCACGGCACGTGCGCATTGATGTCAGGGATTCTCCCGAATAACCACCGGTCCGTACGTAAAGCCTTCCTCCAGACCCAGCGCCTGCGCGCGCCTATAGATCACGGCTGGGCTGGTAGCCCGATCAAATTCGCCGCGCAACCGGTTGTATTGCAGCACCAGTTGCCGGTGCTCCCGTCGAAGCTGTTGCACCTCTCGCAACACAGCCCGTGTGGCATACACGTGCCACACGTAAGCGGTGGACAGCGCCGCCGCCATGAGCACATACATGGTCAGCCGTCGTATCGACCGACGATCGGTCCCCGCGGGATTCTCCGGCGAAGCCATAACATTCCGGCGGGCCAGCTCACGCCACGACGGCCAGCGATCGACCGGACGCGTCGTACGACGGCGTGCCCACCTCGATCGCGGGCGGCGGTAGGTTCTGTTTGAACGCCGCGTAATCATGGATTTTCAAAAGCTGGTTCGGCCACACGCTCAGCAATCCGCAGCCGAGCACTTCGCGCACGGGGATTGGCGGCTATTTCGACGGCTGAGGGACGTATCGCACGGCGGGTCAGCGGACGCCAGGGGCTCAGCAGACGTCCGTAGAAGTCACGGACCGGCTTTCCTTCCAGATTGCCATAGCGCAGAAAGCGCTTTACGCGCCGATCCTCCAGCGAATGGTAGCTGAGTACAGCCAAGCGCCCTCCCGGACGCACCCGCCGCGTGGCTGCCTCCAGCACACGCTCCAGCGCCTGCAGCTCGCCGTTGACGGCAATGCGTAGCGCCTGGAAAACGCGCGCCAGCGTTTTGGTCGCTTCACGGGCCGGGACTTCACGCCGCACCACTTCGGCCAGCTCGGCAGTCGTCCGGATCGGCCGGGCTCGGTGAATAGCCCGAGCCAGTTTGCGAGCCCGAGGCTCTTCACCATAGTGACGTAGCACACCGGCCAGCTCATACGCGCTCCACTGCTCCAGCAACTGAGCCGCTGTCGGACCCGGACTTGAAGGATCCATACGCATGTCCAGCGGTCCTTCGGCCTGGAAGCTGAACCCGCGCCGTCCCACATCGAGCTGATGCGACGAAACCCCCAGGTCCAGCAACAGCCCGTCAATAGACGTCACTCCCAGCCGATCCAGGATGTCCTCCAGGTTGGCAAAGTTGCCCTGCACGAGCTGCAGCCGTCCGGCAGCTATGGCATCGGCCAGGCGCCGGCGCACTGCCTCCAGGGCCTCCGGGTCTCGATCGATGCCGATCACCCATCCTTCAGGTGCCAGCGCATCAAGCAACGCCGCTGTGTGGCCGCCTCCCCCGATGGTGGCGTCCACATAGCAGCCAGCCGGCTGAGTGATCAGTCCCTCAATAACAGCCTGACAAAGAACAGGCACATGGTACGGCGACCCATAAGGTCCCGCAGCGTTCGTATGTTGCTGTGCCGCACTCACACCCCCATCACCTGTTCGGCCAGCGTTTCGTAGTCCGTGGGCTGCTCATTCATGTACTGGTCAAACGTGGCCGGATTCCAGATCTCAATATGATCGAGCGCGCCAATGATCAGCGCCCGATCTGTAATACCCGCATATTCCATCAGTGGCTTGGGCAACACGATACGCCCCTGCTTGTCCAGGGTGACCTCCTCGGCCCAGCGCAAGATCAACCGTACGAAGTTGCGCGCTTCCCTGTTGTACAGGTTGAGCGCCATCATCTGCGCCTCCATCTCTTCCCAGCGATCGAGCGGATAGACAAAGATGCACCGCTCAAAGCCGCGCGTGACCGTGAAGGTCCCTTTGGCTTCAGGCTTCAGGACAGCCCGCATCTTGGCCGGAATGGCCACGCGGCCTTTGTCATCGACCGAATACTCGGCCTGTCCCTTGAAGCCCGCCATTGTCGTGGCAGTGCGTGTCGTGTTAAACTCAGCACATGGGAAAATTCCCCACTTTTCCCCACCACCCCCACAAGGTACGTGTTTTTTTCAAAAAGTCAAGATATTCGGCCCAGAAAAACTATTTTCTTTTGACATTTCCCACCGACAAAACCCTGTATAATGCCCCGAAAAGCCCCTTTCTAACCGAAAGGTGAAATAATTTTCACCCATCAATTTGGTGTGGTAAAAATATTTTCACCTTTTTATCTTTGCCCAACGACAGACCTGCTCCAACAGGTTATCTGCCATGAAAGGCCGATTGACAGCCCGACAGAACGAAGCCTATGAATTCATTCGCGCCTACCAGCGCCGCTATCACAAGCCGCCTACTCTCCACGAAATTGGCGAAGCTCTGGGCATCCGCTCTACCAATGGTGTATTTAAGCTGCTTCGGGCTTTGGAAAAGAAGGGCTATCTTCGCCGGGATCCCGGCGCAGCTCGCGGGCTGCATTTACTCGATACCGAAGATCCATTTGCTCCGATCGAGGAAATCCCCAGCCTTCCGGTCATCCGTCGCACAGCCAGCCACGAACCTGACCGTCTCCGCTCCCGTCCGGCTGGCTATCTCTTTATTGATCCTTTCTTTCTACCTCGCGGCCTTAATCCCGACGCCTGCCTGATCGGACAAGCTGGCGATGACGGCATGAGCGGGGACGGCATCTTTAAAGGTGACCTGCTGTTGATCGAGGAAACGCCCTGGCGCACGCTGAACAACCGGGAGCTGGTGGCCTGTCTGATAGGCGAGTTGCTACTGGCCCGCCGTTTCGTCTTTGCCAATAACCGCGTGCACTTGCAACCGGCTAACCGGACCTATCTGGAAGAAGTCTTTCCACCAGAAGATCCGGGCTGTTACATCATCGGGCGCATTCGGGCGGTCTTTCGTCGGCTTCCCTGAGCCAGAGACTTGCCTCCGGTATCGGCTTTTTGCATATTGCGGCGGGCATCAGCCACCGCCTACCGGCGATACCGTGCTTGACCGATATTTCCATCTATCAGAACGGGGCACGTCACGCTGGACCGAAGTGCGGGCCGGTGTGACCACCTTCCTGACCATGGCCTATATCCTGCTGGTCAACCCTCAGATTCTGGCCGACGCCGGTATGCCCCCCGACGATGTGGTCCAGGCAACGGCGCTGGCTTCTGCAGTGGCCACGCTGCTCATGGGAGTCTGGGCCAATTATCCATTTGCCCTGGCACCCGGCATGGGCCTGAATGCCTACTTTACCTATGGCGTCGTGCAGGGCATGGGCGTGAGCTATCCCGTTGCGTTGGCAGCGGTCTTCGTGGAAGGCCTCCTATTTCTGGCCCTGGCTCTCAGCGGCGTACGCGGCGTTGTCCTTCGGGCTATTCCGGACACGCTGAAGGTAGCCACCTCCGGAGGGATTGGTCTGTTTCTGGCAATTATCGGCTTTCAAAACGCCGGCCTGGTTGTCGACAGTCCGGCTACGCTGATCACGCTCGGCCCGTTGACACGTCCGACCACGCTCCTGGCACTCGGCACGCTGTTGTTCATGGGCTTCCTCCTGGTACGTCGTGTGCCAGGTGCACTGCTGCTGGGCATCCTGGCCGGAACCCTTGTCGCATGGCTGACGGGACTGGCACCGCTCCCTGAACGGTGGATACAACTCCCCGGCCTCCCTCGGGAAACATTGCTGGCCTTTGACTTCGGCACGCTCTTGCATGCCAAGCTACTGGGCGTTGTGCTGGCGTTTCTCTTCGTGGACTTTTTCGATACGGCCGGTACGCTGATGGGCGTCGGTCGGTTGGGTGGCTTCCTCAATGCCCGTGGCGAGCTGGAACATGCGCGCGAGGCTTTCTCGGCGGATGCCGTGGGCACTACGCTCGGTGCGTTGCTGGGCACCAGCACGGTCACTACCTATATTGAATCGGCCACTGGTATCGAAGAAGGAGGACGTACCGGATTGACCGCCGTGGTGGTCGCTTTGCTGTTTTTGCTTTCCCTCTTTCTGGCGCCGTTTTTCACGGCCGTACCAGCCGCCGCCACTGCCCCGGCACTGATCTTGGTCGGGCTTTTCATGATGCAGGGGCTGACCGAATTGAACTGGCGTAAACACAACGAGGCTATCCCGGCCTTTCTGACCATCACGATCATGCCCTTCACCTATTCCATCGCCAATGGCATCGCCTTCGGCCTGATCGCCTATGTACTGCTGCAGGTGCTAAGCGGACGGGCACGTGCCATACACCCGCTGCTGCACGTGCTGGCGGTCCTGCTGATGCTTTACTACACCCTGGAACTGAGCGCCTGATCCCCTTACATACGGGCTGAGGCCAATCGCAGCGTCTTCTGACGCCGACGCGGCCGGGGCATCTGAAGCTGGCCCTGCTCGCGCGCGTATTCGACGCAGGCCGCTACAAACGCCGAAAAGAGCGGATGCGGTCGTCCCACCGTCGACTTGTACTCCGGATGAAACTGCACCCCAATGAACCAGCGGTGTTCGGGCAGTTCAATGATTTCTACCAGATCACGCTCCAGATTTAACCCGGTAAACTGCATGCCGTGCTCAAGCAGTTTATAGCGCAGCACGTTGTTCACCTCATAGCGATGGCGATGCCGCTCACGCACATCGGACGTGCCATAGATAGCGCGTACACGAGAACCCTCGACCAGATGACAGTCGTAGGCGCCCAGCCGCATCGTTCCACCCTTGTCTGTTATCTTCTTCTGCTCCGCCATCAGATCGATGACCGGATGCGGCGTGTCCGGATCAAATTCGGTCGAGTGGGCATCGTGCCAGCCACACACGTTCCGAGCAAACTCGATCACGGCACACTGCATGCCCAAGCAGATTCCGAAAAATGGAATGTTCTGCTCGCGGGCGTAGCGCACCGCCTCAATCTTTCCTTCGATGCCGCGCTCGCCAAAGCCCGGCGCTACCAGAATGCCTGAGACATCCCCCAGTAGTTCGGCCACATTCTCCGGCGTGATCTCATCGGAAAGCACCTGTTTGACCTCCACCTGCACGCCATGCTCGGCGCCAGCCAGTACAAAGCTCTCCATTATCGACTTGTAGGCATCCTGGTGCGTCACGTATTTACCTACCAGCGCCACACGCACTGTGGCCTTCGGGCTTTTCAGCCGACGCAGAAAGTCGATCCAGTCGTCCAGCGCTGGGTCGTGCAATGTTCGACGCTCCTGCTCGTCGAACAGCCGCTCAATCACTATGGCGTCAAGCCCTTCTTCTCGAAGCAGCAGGGGCACCTCATAGATCGATTCGGCGTCCAGCGCCGCAATGACAGCACGCGGCTCTACGTTACAGAACAGGGCAATCTTACGCCGCAGATCAGCATCCAGTGGGTATTCGGAGCGACAAACCAGCACATCGGGCTGCAGCCCGTGCGCGAGCAGTGTTTTGACCGAGTGCTGGGTCGGCTTGGTCTTAAGTTCTCCGGCGGCCTCCAGATAAGGCACGAGCGTCAGATGTACGATAAGCGTATTGCGCAGGCCAAGCTCATACCGAAGCTGGCGAATGGCCTCCAGATAAGGTTGCCCTTCGATGTCGCCCACCGTCCCGCCGATTTCTGTGATCACTACGTCGTACTGGCCCGTCTCACCCAGCTTGAGCATCCAGCGCTTGATTTCGTCAATGATGTGCGGCACTACCTGCACGGTCTTGCCCAGATAAGCACCCGCCCGTTCCTTTGTGATGACCTCCAGGTAGATACGACCAGTCGTGACATTATTCGCCTGACTGGTGGGACGCCCAAGAAAGCGCTCGTAATGCCCCAGATCCAGATCGGTCTCAGCGCCGTCCTCGGTCACGTACACCTCCCCATGCTCGTAGGGGTTCATCGTGCCTGGATCGACGTTGATATAAGGGTCAAGTTTCTGGATGGTTACACGCAGGCCGCGCGCTTCAAGCAAACGACCCAGCGACGCGCATACGATCCCTTTCCCCAGCGACGAAGTAACACCACCTGTTACAAAAATGTACTTGCTTGACATAGGGCTGCGGTGGGCTGCTTCAAGGATTGCGGCGGGGTCCCGGCAGCATCAGACAGGCCCTTTCAAGATACGCCTGAAGCGCTAAAGGGATCAAGCGCTGTTGTGGATTCTTGGCCAAAGACCACAGCTAACCCTCTGCAGCGGGCCTATACCCCACAGCGTGAGGTCGTATACATCACAATTCCACTTTGAATAACGGGTATCAAGAAACAAATGCCCCTACGACGCACTAATGCATCGTCGCTCAATCTCCATCCGCCGGCTTACACGCACGAAAGCCGAAAGAGCGCACTCCGGCTGAACGCATCGCGCCGGTCTGGCCGTTGATCTTTGAAGCCTGGTCGCTCCAGCAGCACCCTGCACAGACCTCCCCCTTTGATGCCCGCTCCTGACTGCCGTGAGCATATTGTCCGCCTTTCGAGGCCGGCAGAGAATATCGGATCCAGAACAAGCACGCGTGGGCGACCGCAAGATCTGGCTGACGTAGCTCGGCTTGAAAAGCTTTGCCCGAAGGGTTGGTGTAATGGTTAACCATCCGGCTTGCGAGCTACTACAAGCAGACCGGTGCCCGTCCGATTTTCCCGGGCCAGATCCAACGCATGCAGCACCAGCCCCACAGGCAATACGACCAGGTAATACAGAGGAAGCAGTGGGTAAGCCAGCCTGCTTCGGTTGAGCACCAGCATGGGATATTTGATGAGCAATCGCCAGGCCAGCGATCCCAAGGGGCCGTAGCTGTAGTGGCTTTCGACGGGTTGCAGGCCGGCCGCCTGCAGCCGCGCCTCCAGTTGCTCCCGGCTGTACCCCTCGCGCACGTGTTCTTCGATAAAGCTCTGTTGGCCGGGAGTTCGCACATCGGAGCCGCCCTGATCCGAAGGCGTGTTGATCACTACATAGCCTCCGGGGCACAACACGCGTGCGAAGTTACGGAGCACGGCCAGGTCGTCTTCGATATGCTCCAGGACATCCACCGCCAGGATCAGGTCAAACGGCCCTTCCGTCTGTAGACAGGTCAGGTCGTCCTGTACAAAACGCACACGGTCGGCCACCGGCGTCTGCGCCACGAAGCGCTGAGCCTGCTCCAGATAGTCAGCCTTGAGATCGACACCGACCACCTCGGCCTGCGGATACCGTCGGGCGATGTAGTAGGCGTACTGGCCAAAACCTGTCCCTGCATCCAGTACGCGTACCTGCCGGTTCCCCGACCATCCGGCAAAAATGCGACGCAGCGCACGCCGTACATACCAACTGCGCAGAAAAACCAGATGCAGGAGGGCAAAAAATAGCCGCTGCAAAAGCGGATGACGTCCGAAAATCCGTCCCAGCTGATCTTTGACCGGATCGTAGCGCATCAGTCGGACAGCATCTGTTCCAATGTCTCACACAGCGGCGCCCAGCTATAACGTACGCGCAGGAGGCGTACGCCTTCCGTCAGGCGCTCCGCCCAGCCCTCTCGAAAGAACCGCACGATGGCTTCGGCCAGCGCTGCGGTGTTGCCTGGCGGCACCACAAAGCCGGCCACCTCATGGGGAACCACTTCTGGAAGCCCTCCCACAGCCGTTACGACCACGGGTCGTTCAAAATGAAAGGCCATAGGCACAACACCGCTCTGCGTAGCCGAAAGATAGGGTTGCACGATCAGATCTGCTGCAGAGAAGTACCAGGCAACCTCCGATTCAGGAATGTAGCGATCGTGCAACTGCACACACGACGACAGATCCAGCGCCCGGATGCGTGCCCGATAGCGATCCGCCGGTTCGTAGAATTCGCCCGCCACCAGGAGCTGCACATCCGGCAGCGCCATCCGAACCAGCGGCATCGCTTCCAGCAGCACGTCCAGCCCTTTATAGCGTCGCACAAACCCGAAGAATAGCAGCACCGGAGCCTCGGACGGCAGCCCCAGCCGCTGGCGGGCTACTGCACGAGGGCGCACAGGACCATAGCGAAAATCAACAGGATGCACCAGCTGCGCATCTACCGTTAGTCCCAGCTTTGTGAGCTGATGGGCTACAGTCTCCGACAGCACGATGCGCGCACGGCACCGGCGTAGAAACCAGCGGCTGAGCGTAGCATCAAGCAGGTGGCGCTCATGGGGCAGCGCATTGTGCACCAGGGCCACCGTGGGAATGTCTCCTCGATGCAATTGGCCGGCCATCACCCCATAAGCCAACGCAAAAAAAGGCATCCAGTATTGAAACACGACCAGATCCGGCCGCTCTCGCTGTACTACACGAGCTGCCTGAATCCAGGTCCAGGGTTGAAGCGGATCCAACACATAGGCAACCGACATGGCCGACACGGCAGGCTCCGGCTCGGTCTGCTGCCGTCCCGGAAAAAGCCATCGAGGATACTGCCGCCGGAAACTCAATGCCGTTACCTGATGGCCACGCGCCTTCAACGCCTGCCCCAGGGCTTCGGTGAAATGCGCAATTCCTCCACGATAGGGAGCCACCGGACCGACCAGTACAAGACGGGCCATGATCGTCAGACGGTTCGCACGAGCTCCGGCGGACGTTCTTCAACTACCTGATAAGTAGGAGTCCGCTCCATACGCTCGCGAATGATGAGTTCCCCGAGCAGTCCTATAGTGAACATCTGTACCCCGACCAGAATCATCAGCACCCCCAGCAATAGCAGAGGCCGGTTCGTAAGGGGCCGATGCCAGAGCAGTTTTTCAAGAGAGAGCCACAGGCTGATGCCAAAACCTGCCAGAAACGCCAGCACACCAAATGTTCCGAAAAAGTGCATGGGCCGCGACATAAAACGGGTCAGGAAAAGCACGGTGATCAGGTCCAGAAATCCCCGAACAAAGCGTTCCAGCCCAAACTTCGTGCGGCCGTACTTCCGAGGTCGATGGCGCACGGGCTTTTCAGTAATCCGTGTAAATCCCTCCCAGTAAGCCAGCAGCGGAATGTAGCGGTGCAGCTCACCGTAGACACGTACGGTCTTCACCACTTCGCGTCGGTAGGCTTTCAGCCCGCAGTTAAAGTCGTGAAGCGGAATCCCTGAAAGCTTTCGGGTGACAAAGTTAAAAAAGCGGCTGGGAATGGTTTTACTGGGGGGATCCTGCCGCTGCTTTTTCCAGCCACTGACCAGGTCGTAGCCTGCCTCCAGCAGGTTGATCAGCGCCGGAATTTCAGCGGGGTCGTCCTGCAGATCGGCGTCGAGCGTAACCACATAACGCCCCTTCGCCCGTTCGAAGCCCACAGCCAGGGCCGCACTTTTGCCATAGTTGCGACGCAGGCGCACCCCTGCGAAACGGGGATCCTCGGCGTGCAGGCGTTTGATAACCGTCCAGGAGTCGTCCTGCGAACCGTCATCCACGAACCACACCTCAAAGTGGTAGCCGTGCGCTTCGCAGACGGTACGGATCTCCTGGGCCAGCTCCGGGAGTGAAGCGGCCTCGTCATAGACGGGCACCACAATGCTCAGCTCGGGCGTCATGGAAGCAGCCCGGCACCTCAGACATCAAGCGTCGCGTAGCGGGCATTCCGCTCAATAAACTTCCGGCGAGGCTCTACGGCATCGCCCATAAGAATCGAGAAAATCCGGTCGGCCGCTGCCGCATCCTCAATGGTCACCTGCTGCAGGATGCGCGTCTCCGGGTTCATGGTCGTCTCCCAGAGCTGCTCTGGATTCATCTCGCCGAGTCCTTTGTAACGTTGAATAGCCGCACGCTGAGGCTGGCCATCTGTCATTTCTTCCACGAGCTGGCGCAGCTCCTCGTCGCTCCAGGCATACCGTACGGTCTTTCCAACCTTCACGCGATACAGCGGCGGCAACGCAATGTAAATGTAGCCGCCTTCGACCAAGGGCCGGAGTTGGCGGTAAAAGAACGTCAGCAACAGCGTGCGGATGTGGGCACCATCCACATCCGCATCTGTCATGATGATAATACGGTGATAACGGAGCTTACTCAGGTCAAAGTTCTCTTCAATCGTGGTCAGCCCGGTACCCAGCGCCGTGACAATGTTCCGAATCTCCTCGTTTTCCAAGATTTTATCGAGTCGAGCTTTCTCAACGTTCAGAATCTTTCCACGCAGTGGCAAGATAGCCTGGAACGCTCGATCGCGGGCCTGCTTGGCACTACCTCCGGCCGAATCACCTTCCACCAGAAACAGCTCGCATTTTGATGGATCGCGCGACGCACAATCGGCCAGCTTACCGGGCAGACTGGAACCGTTAAGCGCGTTTTTACGCTGCACCAGCTCCCGGGCTTTGCGAGCGGCTACGCGGGCTTGTGCCGCTAAAATCACTTTTTCCAGAATACGCCGGGCCTCCCGAGGATGGTCTTCCAGCCATCGGCTCAGGTGCTCTGAAACGATTCCCGCCACAATCCCCTGTACCTCTGAATTGCCCAGCTTTGTTTTGGTCTGACCTTCAAACTGGGGCTCCGGCACTTTGACAGAGAGAACAGCGGTCAGCCCTTCGCGGAAGTCCTCGCCAGACAGTTCACCTTTGAAGTTTTTCAGCAGGTGGTTCTTTTCCGCATAGACCTTGAGCGTACGCGTGAGCGCCGTCCGAAATCCGGCCACATGCGTCCCGCCTTCGTGCGTATTGATGTTGTTCACAAACGAAAGCACATTCTCCGCGTAGCCATCGTTGTACCGCAGCGCTACCTCCACGACCACATGATCAGCCTCGCCGGCAATGTAGATAACCTCGTCGTGAATGGGTGTACGCGTCTCATCAAGATACTGGACAAACTCGACCAATCCGCCCTCAAAGTAGTACTCCTCATACCGAAGCGCCTCATCCTCCTCGCGTCGGTCTTCGATGGAGATACGCACGCCGCGATTCAGGTAGGCCAGCTCTCGCAGTCGTTCGGCCAGCGTATCAAACCGAAACTCGACCGTCTTGAAGATGGTCGGATCTGGCCAGAACTGCACGATTGTGCCTGTCTCTTCCTCCTGCTGCATCGGACGTACGCGCTCAACAGGCGAAGTCGGCTTGCCATAGGCGTAGCTCTGGCGCCAGACGTATCCGTCGCGGCGTACCGTCGCGACCAGCTTGCGCGAAAGCGCATTTACACAGGAAACACCCACGCCATGCAGCCCGCCCGAAACTTTGTACGTGCTTTTGTCGAACTTACCACCCGCATGCAGCGTGGTCATCACCACCTCAAGCGCCGACCGTTTTTCGGTCGGATGCTCATCGACCGGAATCCCACGGCCGTTATCTTCGACCGTGATCGAGCCATCCTCATTGATCGTGACGGCAATGCGGTCGCAGTAGCCCGCCATCGCCTCATCGATCGCATTATCAACTACTTCATAGACCAGGTGATGCAGGCCACGAATGCCTACATCCCCGATGTACATGGCGGGCCGCTTGCGAACCGCCTCAAGCCCTTCAAGAATCTGAATATTGGAAGCAACGTAATTCGAAGCCTCAGCAGGACGCGTATGCATAGAAACTGCCACTTCTTAAAGCCGGCCAGTACCGGATCTTTTGACAGACATCAAAGCAGATCTGGTACGCCTGGTTGCCGTTGAAGTTCTCAGCGCTGCCGGTGCAAGATGCGCCAGATGGCGCGCAATACGCGATTTCCGAAGCGTAAAGTAGCCTGCCAGCGAGCCACCGGAGTCTGAGCACCTAACCGATCGAATTGCCGGGCTGCCCGGCGTGCCGCTTCCACCAGGACAGCCGGGACAGCAGGATACCAACTGAGCAGCCCCTGATGCAACGTACGCCAACCATCAGCTACTTCACGGGCTGTGAGCAACAGATCAAACCGATGCAGCAGGGCCGCATCAAACGTCTGGTCACCCACAACATCCGCGTAGAGCAATGCCAACTGCAGGCGATCAAGCAACTGACGCAGCTGCCGCACCTCCTGCCGCAAGCGATGCCGGATTGGCCGCGGCTGGCGTCGGGCCCGCACGGATTCCGCCGTTCTGACTGCCGCATGCAGCGTACTCAGCAACCAGAACGCTTCAAGCAGTCCCTTATATTCTACCGATGGCCTGTTCATGCTTTCGGCTTGCTATCGCGCAAGCCAATGCCTGCCCCCGATGGGGGGTTCCTTTTGCAGGCTAAATGTTGTATGCTGCTGACGCGTCCACCCACCAAACCGGTTAAAGCTATGCGCTGGCGTCTTTTCTTCCTGCTATCTGGTATGATCCTCGGGGTACAGGCCCAGCCTACCCCGAATCGCCTGCTGGTGCATTGTGGCACCGTGATCGATCCTGGTGTTTCGCCAGAACCCATGCCGGCCCGTACAATCGTCGTGCGGGGCGAGCGGATCGAAGCGGTCACTCCGGGCTTTGTGAGTCCGCAGCCCGGCGACCGCGTGGTCGATCTCCGGCAGGCCTACTGCCTGCCCGGTCTGATCGACATGCACACGCATCTATCCATGGAGAGTCGGAAAGGCGGTTATCTGGACCGATTTCGGATGTCGCCGGCCCTGCAGGCGCTCCGGGCCACGGTCTATGCTCGGAGAACCCTGATGGCGGGCTTTACTACGGTCCGCGATGTAGGGGGCAACGAAGGCATTGATCTGGCCCTGCGGGATGCCATCAATCAGGGCTGGATTGTCGGTCCGCGTATGTTTGTGGCTGGCAAGAGTCTGGCCATCATGGGCGGACACGCCGATCCTACCAATGGTTTTCGCGAAGACATCATGGGCATTCCGACCGAGGCCGAAGGGGTGGTCGATGGCGTAGCCAGTGCCCGCCGGGGTGCCCGTCTGGCAATTAAACGCGGTGCTGATGTCATCAAGATCACAGCTACCGGGGGCGTGCTCTCAATTGCCCGGGATGGCTCTTCGCCGCAGTTCTTCGAAGACGAGATCCGTGCAATCGTCGAGGTAGCCCGCAGCTTCGGACTGAAGGTAGCCGCGCACGCGCACGGCGACGAAGGTATGCAGCGCGCCATCCGGGCCGGCGTGGCTTCCATTGAGCACGGCACCTTCATGAGCGATCAGACCATGCAGATGATGAAAGCGCACGGGGTCTATCTGGTGCCCACGATCACAGCCGGCCGTAGCGTGGCTGACTCGGCGAAAATTCCGGGCTACTATGTGCCGGTCGTGGCTGAAAAAGCACAGCGCATCGGGCCTGTGATTCAGGAAACGTTCGCCCGCGCCTATCGCCTCGGTGTTCCCATCGCGTTTGGCACCGACGCTGGTGTCTTCCGGCATGGCCGCAATGCGCTGGAGTTCGTTTACATGGTTGAGGCGGGTATGCCTCCTATTGAGGCCATCAAAGCCGCCACCTATAATGCCGCCGACTTGCTGGGCCAGCTGGACAACCTCGGGACGCTTGAACCCGGTAAATGGGCCGATGTGATCGCTGTCGAACGCAACCCGCTGGAAGATATCGCAGCGCTACAGCACGTGACGTTCGTCATGAAAGCCGGTGTTATCTACAAGCAGAATGGCCAGCCGGTCCCACAGCCTGTGCTCTGATCCGTAGGCCCATGCTCAACGAAAAAAGGGGCCGCATGGCCCCTTTTTTCACATCATCTATTTTCCTTAAACTTCCAGATAACGCATAAAGGCCTCCACACGCTGACGCAGCTCCTCGTCGTCTTCTTCGTTGTAGGCAGCGGCTACATGGAAGCCATGGTGCTCCAGCACATGGCGCACGCGTGCCGAATCCTGCACATTCAACTTTAGCGTTACACGGAAGCGGCTTTCCGAAGCATCCATCGGTTGGACCAGCAATGCCCGCACCCGCGTATCGCACTGCTCCACACAGTAGAGCA